>JBKOZY010000143.1:0-10538 GCA_046726135.1 Pseudomonadota bacterium
AAGTCCATTTGACATATTCCTTTCGGCAGTACTAGCGTGCCGTCGTTGTTTCGCGGTCGAGCCGTCGGGAGAGAGGAAGCGTGATTGCGAAGGCGCCCTTGCTCCAGCTCGAGGAAATCACCAAGAGCTTCGGCGCGATCAAAGCCCTGCGCGGCATCAGCTTCGAGATCGAGCGCGGCGAGGTGGTGGCTCTGCTCGGCGACAATGGCGCCGGAAAGTCCACCCTGGTCAAGATCATCTCCGGCGGGCTCGAGCAGAGTTCCGGGCGGATCCTGTTCGAGGGCGAGGAACGAAGCTTTGCCTCGCCTGCCGAGGCCAAGCGGGCCGGCATCGAGACCGTCTATCAGGACCTGTCGCTCTGCACCAATGTCGATGTCGTCGCCAATTTTTTCATGGGCCGCGAGATCGTCAAGCACCGGTTCGGCATCCCGATCCTGCAGGAGGCCGAGATGGAGGCCGCCGTCGCCCAGGCGATGGCAAATGCCGGCACCCGCATTCCCTCATTGCGCATCAATGTCGAGCATCTCTCCGGCGGCCAGCGCCAGGCGATCGAGCTCAACCGGTTCGTCCATTGGGGCGGCAAGCTGGTGTTGCTGGACGAGCCCTTCGCCGCCCTTGGCGTCGAGCAGACGCGGCGCGGTCTCGAAATGATCAAGCGCATCGCCGCGCAAGGGATCGGCGTCATCATCATCACCCACATCATTGCCCAGGCAGTCCAGGTGGCCGACCGCATCGTGGTGATCCGGCAGGGAAGGGTGGCCGGCAATGTGCCGTGTGCCGCCACCACTGCCGATGAAATCGTGCAGATGATCACTGGCGAGGCGGTCAACGGCCAAGCCCAACAAGCCTCGGCGTGAGGCGAATGACAGAGAAGAACGGAGGAAGCATCATGCAGCGTCTGTGGAGTTTGATGATTGGCGCCCTGTTAGTCTTGACGGTCGCGCTGGGCGCGCCGGCCTTCGCCGAATCGAAGGGCAAGATCTACTATCTCGTTCCGACCTTGCTCGATGAGTTCCAGACGGAGTCGGTCAAGGCGATCGAGAAGTTCCTGAAGGATGTCGGCTACGAGCCGGTGACCCTCAATGCCGACAACAAGACCGATCTGCAGCAGAGCCAGATGAATGACGTGATCGCCCTCAAGCCGAAGGCGATCGTGCTGGCGGCGGTGGATTTCAACGCGCTCCAGCCCTCGATCGAGAAGGCACGCGCCGCCGGCATTCCGGTCATGATCTTCGACCGGCAGATCACCGCGACCAAGAGCGACCTCACCTCGGTTGCCGGCACTGTTGAGATCGGCCGCATTGCCGCCGACGAGATTCAGCGTCTGCTCAAGGAGAAGAATGGCGCGGTCAAGGGCAAGGTGCTGCAGGTGCTGGGTGATCCGGCCGACCCCTACACGCTCGACATCCAGAAGGGATTCGAGGAGAAGATGAAGGCATTTCCCGACGTCAAGATCATCTCGCTGCCGGCCATGCAGTGGGAAGCCTCGAATGCCGGCACCATCGTTGCCGATCAGCTGATCGCCAATCCCGACATCGACCTGATCTTCGTCCACGCCGCCCATCTTGCGGTGGCGGCGGTGGCCTCGCTTGAGGCCAAGGGCAAGAAGCCCGGCGACGTGCTGCTGGTCTCCTCGAACGGCGCGCCGGTCGGTCTCGATCTCATCCGCAAGGGTTGGGAGCAGGTCGAGGTCGAGCAGCCGCTTTACGCGCAGGCCGCCGCCATCGGCATGTTCGCCGACAAGGTCGCCAACAAGCAGGAGATCAAGCCCGGCAAATACAAGGTGCTCGGCCTCGACTCCGAGATGACGACCGAGTCCTGGGGACCCAATCTCAAGATCCCGGGCGCGGCGATCACCAAGGACAATGTCGATGAGTCCCGCTTCTGGGGCAATCTGAAAGCGCCTTCCGAGCCGGTCAAGCCGGCCGAATGAGCTTTCCAGCATGAGCCAGGATCAGACAGCCCCCGGAGCCGCGCGTTCCGGGGGCGCCGCTTCGGAGCTCGCTGCCACGCGCATCCGCGACTACCGGAAGCTGGTCGAGTTCCTCCTCGACAATCTGGTCTGGCTCATGCTGATCATCGTGCTGACCGTCTTCTCGATCGCCATTCCCAATTTCTTCCAGATCGGCATCTTCGCCAACATCGTCGAGCAGTCGACCTTTGTCGGTGTGATGGCGATCGGCCTCGCCATCGTCATCATTGCCGGCAACATGGATTTGTCGGTGGAGTCGGTCGCCGCGCTCACCGCCATGGTCACCGGCATCCTGTTCTGCTCGCGCGGCATCGGCCTCGGCATCACGCTTTCGCCGGAGTGGCTGGTCATCCCCGTCTCGCTCGCTTTGTGCCTGATCATTGGCGGCATCGTCGGCATGCTCAACGGCCTCCTGGTGGTACGCCTCGGCATGAACGCCTTCATCGTGACGCTTGCCTCCTACATCTGGGTGCGCGGGCTTGTCGTCGCGATCTCGGGCGGGCGCTCGGCCCAGGATCTCGCGCCGTCGCTGCGCGTGATGGGCATCGAGACCATCGCCTACGTGCCGCTGATCGCGTGGCTGGCGATTGCCTGCTATGTGATCTTCACCTTCATCATGGCGAAGACGCCTTTCGGCCGTCATGTCACGATGATCGGCGGCAACCCGGTCGCGACATTCCGCGCCGGCATCAAGGTGGACCGCCTGGTGCTCATCACCTTCATCCTGGCCGGCGCGATCTCCGGGCTCGCTGGCTGGCTCCTCGCCATCCGCACCTCGGGCGCCACCGCCAATCTCGGCGTCGGTATGCTGTTCAACGCCTTCGCGGCGGTGGTGATCGGCGGCGTCAGCCTCAAGGGCGGCATCGGTCGTCTGCCCGGCGTCTATGCCGGCGTGCTGCTGCTCTCCTCGATCCACACCGCGATCAACCTCATGGGCCTGCCGGCGCATTACACCCAGATGATTCTCGGTGCTCTGGTGCTGGCCGCCGTTCTCATCGACACCCTGAAGCTCCAGATCCGGCAGAAGCTCGCATGAGACTGCGGGATCGCGTCGCCCTCATCACCGGAGCCGCCCGCGGCATCGGACTTGCGGCAGCGCGCGCCTTTCTCGAGGAAGGAGCGCGCGTCACCCTCTGCGATATTGACGAGGCGCCGCTCCAGGCTGTCGTCGCCGACCTGCTGCGTGCCGGACTGCCGGTTCAGGCCGTCCCGGTCGACGTGTCGGATCGCGGCAGCATTGTGAGCGCAGTCGCGGCGACTATCGCCGCCTGGGGACAGCTTGACGTGCTGGTCAGCAATGCCGCCGTCACCGACGACACGCCGCTCGCAGCGATTTCTCCTGAGCAGTGGCGCGGCGTGCTGGCCGTCAATCTCGACGGGGTGCTGTTCTGTGCCCAGGCCGCCGTGCCGCATCTACGCCATAGCGTCAACGGCAGCATCATCAACATTGCCTCGATCCAGGGGCTGCGCGGCCAGCCCGACGCAATGGCCTATGCGACGGCGAAGGCGGGCGTCGTCAATCTCACCCGCTGCATGGCGGTGGATCTCGGCCCGCTCGGCATCCGCGCCAATGCCGTTGCCCCCGGCTTCATCGACACCCGCATGGCGCTCATGCATGGCAGCATCCATGAGCATCGGACCGACTGGTTCCAGGACGTCTTCATCAAATATGGCCGCTTGCCTCTGCGCCGACCCGGCAAGCCCGAGGATGTGGCCGGTCCGATCCTGTTCCTCGCAAGCGACGACAGCCGCTATGTCACCGGCCATGTGCTGGTGGTCGACGGTGGCCTGACCTGCACCTATTGACGAATGAGCCGATGACCGACCCCAATCCCTATCGGCAGCGCGGCCTGCGGACGCTGATCAATGCCAAGGGGCCGGCGACGCGGCTGTCGGGCGGCATCATGCGGCCCGAGGTGATCGCCGCCATGGCGGCGGCGGCCGGCCATTGCATCGACATGGCGGAGCTCGAGGCCCATGCCTCTGAAGTGATTGCCGACATCACCGGCGCCGAGGCCGGCTATGTCGCCTCGGGCGCGGCGGCCTGCCTGCTACTTGCCACCGCCGCGTGCGTCACCGGGCTCGATCCTGGCCGCATGGCGCGCCTGCCCGACACGACCGGCATGCGCAACGAGATCGTCATTGTCCGCAGCCAGCGCAATTTTTACGACCATGCGGTGCGCGCCGCCGGCATTCGCCTGATCGAGGTCGGCCTGCCGGACCGTTATGCCGGCGCCGGCCTGCGCGACGCCGAAACCTGGGAAATCGCCGATGCGATCACCGATCGAACCGCCGGCGTGTTCTACGTCACCGATCGGTTGGCGCGGCCGCCCCTGCGCGACGTCATCGCGGTGGCGCACGCCGCTTCGGTCCCGGTCATCGTCGATGCCGCGGCGCAATTGCCGCCTCAGGCCAATCTCCGGCGTTTCATTTCCGAAGGAGCGGATCTCGTCGCCTTCTCCGGCGGCAAGGCGATCAATGGGCCGCAGGCGACCCGGCATTCTCTGCGGCCGGCGCGATCTCGTCATGGCGGCCGCCCTCCAGCATCTCGACCTCGACATTTTTTGGGAACAATGGGCGCCGCCGCCCCGGCTCATCGACAAGGCGCGTCTGAAGGGGGTGCCGCAGCACGGCATTGGTCGCACCGCCAAGGTCGGCAAGGAGCAGATCATCGGCCTCCTGACCGCCCTCGAGTTGTTCGTGGCCGCCATCAACGTTGGAGGACGCTGGTCGAAGCGCTGGCGGCCAAGCTCGACGGGCTGCCCGCTACGACCCTTGCCGTCACCGGGATCGGCAATGTCGAGGAGGTTCCGACGGTGGTGCTGACCCTAGCCAAGGACTCGCCCATCTCCGCCCTCGAGCTGGTAACTGCGCTGCAGAACGGCACGCCGCCGGTCGCTGCCGACCCGACCTTGTGCGATGACGGCGTCGTGATCTTCAATCCCCTATGCCTTCAGCCGACGGAGCCGGAACTGATTGCCGCAGCCGTCCGACGGGTGCTTGCCGGCGGCGCATAAAGTTGACTAACGTGGTCAGGAATTGCTAATTCGTTGGTCTTCCCTCGCCCTGACCACTGGAGTCATTGATGAAATCCGTGATTTCCGCGCTCTCCGCCGCAGCCGCACTCACGCTCGCCATGGCGTCGCTGCCGCCTTCCGCGCTGAGCGACAACCCGGAGAAATCCATCACCGTCTACAATGCCCAGCATGCCAGCCTCGGCAAGGAATGGGCCGAAGCCTTCACCAGGGAGACCGGCATCAAAGTGGTCCTGAGAAACGGCGGCGACAGCGAGATGGGCAATCAGATCATCGCCGAAGGCAAGAACTCGCCAGCCGATGTCTTCCTGACCGAGAATTCCCCGGCGATCGCCCTGGTCGACTCTGCCGAATTGCTCGCGCCGGTCGACGCCGACACCCTGGCGCAGATTCCGGAAGAATATCGCCCGGCCGATGGCCGCTGGGTCGGTATTGCCGCCAGGAGCACGGTCTTCGCTTATGACAAGACCAAGCTCTCCGCCGGCCAATTGCCGAAGTCGCTGCTCGACCTGGCCGACCCGAGCTGGAAGGGTCGTTGGGCGGCATCGCCGACCGGCGCCGATTTCCAGGCGATCGTCAGCGCATTGCTCGAGCTGAAGGGCGAGGAGGCGACGCGTGCCTGGCTCAAGGCGATGAAGGAGAACGTCAAGGTCTATCGCGGCAACAGCACCGCCATGAAGGCGGTCAATGCCGGCCAGGTCGATGGTGCCGTGATCTACCACTACTATTACTACGGCGATCAGGGGAAAACCGGCGAGAACAGCAAGAATGTCGCAATGCACTATTTCAGGAATGAGGATCCCGGCGCCTTTGTCAGCATCTCCGGCGGCGGCGTCTTGGCGTCGAGCAAGAATCCGAAGGAAGCTCAGGCTTTCCTCAAGTGGGTCACCGGCAAAGGCGGCCAGGACATCTTGAAGACCGGCACCTCCTACGAATATGCCGTGGGAAAAGGCGCCGAATCCAACCCCGCGCTGGTGCCGCTCAAGGACCTCCGGGCCCCCAAGGTTGAAGCATCGAATCTCAATAGCAAGAAGGTCACGGACCTGATGACTGAGGTCGGCCTGCTCTGAACCGCATGTCCCTTGCACGCAGCGTTCCGCTTGCCAGCACCGCCGCGCCAAACCGTCAGCGCCTGCTCCTGCCAGCGCGCTCCTGGATGGTCGTCGCGGCGGTGGTCGTCTCGCTGATCGCGCTTCTGCCGCTTGGTTTCGTCGTCTGGAGTACCTTCGAGACCGGTTGGGCGACAGCCTCCGCGCTGATCTTCCGACCGCGTGTCGGTGACCTGCTTGCCAATTCGCTGCTGTTGATCCTGCTGGCGGTGCCGATCTCCATCGCGCTCGCTTTGACGCTCGCCTGGCTGACCGTGCGCAGCGACCTGCCGGGGGGACGGATGTGGGCCTGGCTCCTCGTTGCGCCGCTTGCGGTTCCCGCCTTCGTCCAGAGCTATGCCTGGGTCAGCCTTGTGCCCTCTTTGCAGGGCCTGTTTGGCGGCGTCCTGGTCTCGGTGCTTGCCTATTTCCCGTTCCTCTATCTGCCGCTTTTCGCAACGCTCCGCCGCCTCGACCCGGCGCTCGAAGACAGTGCCGCCTCGCTCGGCCTTGGCCCCTGGAAGGTCTTCAGGCGGGTCACTCTGCCGCAGCTGCGCCTCGCCATCTGCGGCGGTGCGCTGCTGGTCGGGCTGCACCTTCTTTCCGAATATGGCCTCTATGCGATGATCCGCTTCGAGACCTTCACCACCGCCATTGTCGATCAGTTCCAGTCGACCTTCGATGGTCCTGCCGGCACCATGCTGGCAGTGGTTCTCGTCGCCTGTTGCCTTGGCCTGCTTGGCCTGGAGAACGTTGCGCGTGGCGAGGAGCGCTATGCCCGGGTCGGCGCCGGCGCGCCGCGGCTGGCAGCGCCGGTCCGCCTCGGACGGCTGGCCCTTCCCTGCCTGATCCTGCCGGTGCTCACCGTCCTCCTCGCTCTCGGGGTGCCTTTCCTCACCATCGGCCGGTGGCTTGCCGCCGGCGGCACGAAGGTGCTGGACATGGGCGAGATCCTACCCGCGCTCTGGCAGACGCTGTTGCTGGCGCTGGCCGGTGGCCTCCTCACCATGGCGGCCGCCTTGCCGATCGCCTGGCTGGCGGTGCGTGGCCAGGGACCCTTGTCGCGGCTGCTGGAGTCTTGCGGCTATGTGGTCGGCTCCCTGCCGAGCGTCGTCGTCGCCCTCGCCGTCGTCTCGGTGACCGCCCGGGTGCTGTTTCCGCTCTATCAGACGCTGTTCACCATCCTCGCGGCCTACGCCATCATGTTCCTGCCGCGTGCCATTATCGGCCTCAGGGCGAGCCTGGCGCAGGTGCCGGTGGAGCTCGAGCACGCGGCAGCCAGTCTCGGCAAATCCCCCGGCCGTGCCCTTTGGGCGACGACCGTGCGCCTGTCGGCGCCGGGTGCGGCTGCCGGCATGACCCTTGCCTCTCTCGGCATCCTGAACGAGCTGCCCGCCACCCAGATGCTGGCACCGAATGGCACGCGCACCTTGGCGTTGGGCTTCTGGGCATATTCGAGCGAACTCGACTATGCCGCCGCCGCGCCCTATGCCTTGATCATGATCGTGATTTCGCTGCCGCTGACCTGGCTGCTCTTCCTGCAATCGCGACGGCTTGCCGATCGATGAGCTTTCTGCAGGTAACGGGCTTGTGCAAGAGCTATGGCGCCGTGACGGCGCTGGACGGCATCGATCTGAGCGTTCCCGCGGTGAGCCGCACCGCCATTGTCGGACCCTCGGGTTGTGGCAAAACGACCTTGCTGCGCCTGATCGCCGGCTTCGAAGCCCCCGATTCTGGACGCATTACGCTCAACAGCGAGCGCCTCGTCGATGAGGTGCAGGCGGTGGCCGCCCACCAGCGGGGCATCGGCGTGGTGATGCAGGACGGCGCGCTCTTCCCCCATCTCAGCATCGCCGACAATATCGGCTTCGGCCTGTCCCGCAATGAGCCCGACCGTGCCCGCCGCATCGCCGATCTTGCCTACACGGTCGGCCTCGATGCCTCGATCCTCCGCCGCCGCCCGCACCAGCTGTCGGGTGGCCAGCAGCAGCGCGTCGCATTGGCCCGGGCAATGGCCAGGAAACCCAGCCTGATGCTGCTCGACGAGCCGTTTTCCGCCCTCGACATGGGTTTGCGTGCCAGCATGCGCGAGGCGGTGGCCGAGCTTCTCGAATCGGCGGGGATCACCACCATTCTGGTGACCCATGATCAGGCGGAAGCGCTGTCCTTCGCCGACCAGGTCGCTGTCATGCGCGATGGCCGATTTTCACAAGTCGGAACACCCCGCGAGCTGTATTTTCACCCGAGCGACACCATGGTGGCTCAGTTCCTTGGCGACGCCATCCTGCTGCCCGCCCGACTGTCCCGTGGAATGGCCGACTGCGCCATCGGCCAGGTCAATGTCGAGAGCCTCGACCGCAGCGATTCCGCCCGCATCATGCTGCGCCCGGAGCAGATCGTGCTCGAGCCGGTCTCGGCCGCCGAGGCCACCGCCAGCGCGACTATGCCGGCCTTCGCCTATGGCGAGGTCAAGAAATCGGAGTTCGCCGGCTCCTATTGCACCATCTCGCTGCGGTTGCTGAACATACCGGATGCGCCCGCTGCTGCCATCGGCGCCACCCCGCTGGTGCTGCGGCGACCCTCGGTGGAAGAGCTTGCGCTGGGATCCTTCGTCAGGATCAGGATTCTCGGTAAGGCCCACATCATCGCCTGAAGGCGGGTCCGGAACCTTCGCGGCCGATCGCGCTTTCGGGGCGTGGGAGGCCGTGCCGACCATTACAAGCTCGTAACGATTCGGCCATCATCCTGAAAGGCGCTGCAAGCCAGGATTTCCGCCCTGCGCGGGGCGGTGTATTTCGTAAGGGTCGCAATCATATTCATGGGCATGCGGAGAAGCACTTTGGCCGTGTTGCTCGCCGGCATCCTCTTGGCAGGGGGTGGCGGATATTACGCGTGGCAACAATGGCAGGTGGCGACGTCGAACCAGAATGCCGCCCGCGCCGGCGCTGCCCCGCCGGCACCGGTTCCCGTCACCCTGGCGACCGTCGAGAAGGCGGCATTTCCGGTCTACCAGAACGGGCTTGGCACCGTGCAGGCCTTCAACACCGTCTTCGTCCGCAGCCGTGTCGATGGGCAGATCGAGAAGGTTGCCTTCAAGGAAGGCCAGATGGTGCAGGCGGGCGATCTTCTCGTTCAGATCGATGCGCGCCCCTTTCAGGCGGCGCTCGACCAGGCCACTGCCAAGAAGGCGCAGGATGAGGCCACCCTCGCCAACACCAAGGCCGACCTGCAGCGGTTCATCTCGCTCGGCAAGTTCGCCACCCGTCAGCAGATCGATACCCAGCAGACGACCGTCAATCAGAACACCGCCCAGCTCGCCCTGGATCAGGCGACGATCGACAATGCCGCGACCCAGCTGAGCTACACCACCATTCGCGCTCCTATCACCGGCCTGACCGGTTTTCGCCAGGTCGATGTCGGCAACATCGTCAATGCCGCTGCCCAGACCGGCATCGTGACGATCACCCAGATCGAGCCGATCTCGGTCATCTTCACCGCACCCGAAGAGCAGCTCCAGGATATCAACCGGGCGCTTGCGGCGGGGCCGCTGCCGGTGATCGCCTTGACCACCGATGGCCAGAGAAAGCTGTCGGAAGGAACGCTGACGGTCGTGAACAACCAGGTGGACGCGGTCAGCGGCACGGTGCGCCTCAAGGCCACCTTCGCCAATCATGACCATGCCTTGTGGCCCGGCCTGTCGGTTGCGACCCGGATGCTGGTGCGCACCCTTCCCGATGCCGTCGTCATTCCCGATGACGCCGTTCAGCACGGGCCGGACGGGCTCTATGTCTATGTCGTCGCGGCGGGGAAGGCGCTGCGCCAGAACATCGTCCTGCGCGATTCGGCCGATGGCCGCGCGGTGGTCTCGAAGGGTCTTTCCGCTGGCCAGCAGGTCATCAAGGAGGGCCAGTATCGGGTGCAACCCGGCGCCATGGTGGCGACCCAGGCGCAGGCGGCCAAGAATCAGCCCGAAAAGGTCGACTGATGTGACCGGCGGTGTATCGGGCTACTTCATCCGTCATCCGATCGCGACCTCGCTCATCATGGTCGGCATCCTCTTTGTCGGCCTCGTCGCCTATCCGTTGCTCGGTGTGGCGCCGCTTCCCCAGGTCGACTTCCCGACCATTCAGGTGTCGGCGCAATTGCCCGGCGCGAGCCCCGAGACGATGGCCTCCTCCGTCGCCCAGCCGCTCGAGCGCCAATTTGCCCAGATACCCGGTGTCACCCAGATCACCTCGACGAGCTCACTCGGCTCGACGTCGATCATGGTCCAGTTCGATCTGGCGCGCAACATCGATGCTGCGGCCAACGACATCCAGGCTGGCATCAACGCCGCCAGCGGTCAGCTGCCGACCGACCTGCCGAGCCCACCGACCTACCGAAAGGTCAACCCGGCCGACTCGCCGATCCTGCTGCTCTCCGCCGTGTCGGACAGCATTCCCC
>JBKOZY010000144.1:0-5100 GCA_046726135.1 Pseudomonadota bacterium
GCCTTCAACCCCCCGTCCCTGATTCCCATCTCCTCGAGATGCAGGAGCGTCTGATTCACATAGTCGACACAGCGACCTGACACCCCGACCCCCTGCAGCACATGGCGCACCTGCTCCTCGAGGCTGAGCCGCCCGGCATATTGCCGATGCCCCCGGTCGGTCTCATAGACCATCGCCGTCACCCCCCGCTTGTCGCCGTCGAGCAGCCGCACCGGGCGATGGCTCTCCACATAGACCGAGGTCACCTGCTCGCGCGCCCGGAGATAATCGAGGGTCTCCGGCCACTGCGCCGCCTCGATTCGATAGGCGATGCCGCGGCAGGCCCCGCCGCGATCGAGCCCCATCACCAGGCCGGGTCTCTCAGGCGTGCCGCGATGCACAAAGGAAAAGACGCAGAGCCGCCGGTGATGACCGTGGAGCAATGCCTGCCGACGCTCGGCAAAAGCCATGTCCGGCCGCCACATCAGCGAGCCATAGGCGAACACCCAGAACTCGCTCACCTGCGGCGACCGAAATCGGGACGTTCCGTATCCTGTCCGGCAGCGATGATGCCGCGCCGGATTTCCCGCGCCCGGGTGAACAGCGCCAGCAGCTGCTCGCCATCGCTCCAGCGAATGGCCCGCTGCAGCGCCGACAGGTCTTCCGAGAAGCGGCCCAGCATCTCGAGCACCGCCTCCTTGTTGTTGAGGAAGACGTCGCGCCACATGATCGGGTCGGACGCCGCAATGCGCGTGAAATCGCGAAAGCCGCCCGCCGAATATTTGATCACCTCCGAGCTGGTGACCTCCTCGAGATCCGCCGCCGTCGCCACGATGTTGTAGGCGATGAGATGCGGCAGATGGCTGGTGATGGCGAGCGCCAGGTCGTGATGGTCGGGTGTCATCCGGTCGACATGCGAGCCTAACGCCCGCCACAGCGCTTCGAGCCTCTCGACCGCCTTGGGATCGCTGCCCGGCGGCGGGGTCAGAATGCACCAGCGGTTCTCGAAGAGCTCGGCAAAACCTGATTGCGGCCCTGACTGCTCGGTCCCGGCGATCGGATGGCCCGGGATGAAGTGCACCCCCGCCGGCACATGCGGCCCGACATCGCGCACCACCGCTCCCTTGACCGATCCGACATCGGTCAGGATCGCTCCCGGCTTCAGCACATCGGCGATCGCCGCCGCAATGGAGCCATACGCGCCGATCGGCACGCACAGCACCACCAGGTCGGCGCCCTTGACCGCCTCGCCTGCGGTCTCATGCACGCTGTCGACAATGCCCAGATCGCGCGCCGTCGCCCGCGTCGCCTCGCTCTTGGCGAAACCGGAAATGTGGCGCGCCAACCCGCCGCGGCGGATCGCATGCGCCAGCGACGAGCCGATGAGCCCGATGCCGATGAGCGCCACATGATCGAACAGTTTCGGCGATTCCTGGGCGCTCATGACGGCTCCCGGCTGAACGCGGCAAGGGCGTCGACCACCGCCCGGTTCGCCTCCTCGCTGCCGACCGACAGCCTCAGGGCTTGCGGAATGCCATAGGCCTCCATCCGCCTGAGGATCAGGCCCCGGGCGCTGAGAAACCGGTCGGCGCTTTCGGCATTGCGTCTTTGATCGCCCGGAAAGTGCACGAGCAGGAAGTTGCCGGCGCTCGGCGTGACCTTGTAGCCCAGCGCCGAAATCTCCTGGGCGAGCCAGGGCAGCCAGCGATCATTATGGGCGGTTGCCCGTTCGAGATGGGCGGCATCCTTGAGCGCCGCCACCGCCGCGGCAATGGCCGGCGTGCTGACATTGAACGGCCCGCGAATCCGGTTGAGCACCGCTGCGACCTCGACCGGACAATAGGCCCAGCCGATCCTGAGCGCTGCCAGGCCGAATGCTTTCGAGAAGGTTCGCGTCATCACCACATTGTCGTGATCGGACGCGAGCGCGACCCCGGCCTCGTAATCATTGCGGCGGACATATTCGGCATAAGCCGCATCGAGCACCAGCAGGCAGTCGGACGGCAGCGCCCGATGCAGCCTTTTTACCTCCTCGAACGGCAGATAGGTGCCGGTCGGATTGTTGGGATTGGCCAGGAACACCATGCGGGTGCGCGGACTTACCGCGCTCAGAATCTGATCGACGTCAGCCGTGAAATTGCGCTCCTTGGCCACCACCGGGGCCGCCCCACTGGCGCGGATCGCGATCGGATAGACCAGGAACCCGTGCTCGGTGTGCACCGCCTCGTCGCCCGACCCGAGATAGCCATGCGCCAGGAGCTGGATGAGCTCGTCCGACCCCGCCCCGCACACGATCCGATCGGCATTGAGCCCATAGCGCTCGGCAACCGCCTGGCGCAATTGGGCCGCCGATCCCTCCGGATAGAGATGCATGTGCTGCGATGCCGCAGCGAAGGCGCGCAGCGCCTCGGGGCTCGGCCCGATCGGTGACTCGTTGGACGACAGCTTGAAGACGCGACCAGCCGAAGCCGATCCGCTGTTGCCCGGCACATAGGGCGAAATATCGAGAATGCCCGGCCGTGGCGCGGGCTTTGACGCCGTCATGGTGACCTCACCTCGAGCGGGCTCGGATAGCGGCCCACGACGGTGAGCGCAAGCAGGTCGTTGCTGCGCCTGAGGCCGATCAGCGGATGCTCGGACTCCGACAGGAAGCCGGGAAGGCTGGTCAGCCGGTGCCCGTCCTCGGTCTGCACGTCCCACAGCGGCGCCGGCACGAAATCGCGCGGCAGCCGTCCCGAGGTCACGACCAGCGTCTCGTCGGCCCCGGTACGCTCGGCCGGCGCATGGCCGATCACCACCGCATCGGGATGGCCGCCATCGGATAGCAATGGCAGCACCCCGATCACCGAAGCATCGCCACCCGCCTTTTCGAGGAACGGCTGCACCCAATAGCCGCTCACCGGCACCACCGCCACCTCCGCCGCCCGCTCGCGCACCGCCTTGAGAGCCGCTTCCTCATCGGGCACCGCGGCGACCGGGATGGTCCCGAAATGATCGCGGATCTGCGAGCGCATCTCCGGATCGGCGAACAGCTGCTCGGGGCAGCGCACCACGGCGGGTGCCTGCAGCAATGTCGAGGCCGAGATGATCCGCCGCCAGATCTGCACCACCACTGCCGGCGGCACCGATCCGCTGGCCCGCTCCAGCAGTCGCCGCAAGATCGCCGACTCGCGCGCCGGCCGCACCGGCGAGGCGGTGGCGTTCCCCGGCTCCTGCGATTTGATCTGGCGGATCAGCCGGCTGGCATTGAACCGCTGCTCGAGCAGGCTGAGGATTCTAAGATCGATCTCGTCGATCTCGCGACGGGCATCTTCGAGCGTGAGCAACGGCGAACGAGGCTGATCCATGGGGCTGGCCTTCAGAGCATGCTCTACTGTTGCTGACGACTGCGCCGAAGCGACGGCACCGGGATGAGGCGCGGCTTGATCACCGGCATCAGCCGTTTCACCCGCTTGCCGCGCGAGATGGCATAGACCTGCTTCACCGCCTCGACGACGATCAGCCCGGCAAATCCCGGCGAGATCCACAAGCCCACCCGCTCGAAGGCGGGCGCTGAGCGGATCAGGAAACTGCGGCCGATCGGCGGCGCAAACAGTGCATAGGCCCATCCCGTTGGCGTAAAGGCGGCATCGCGCAGGAGATCGGTGAGCTGGCTGCGCGAGAACGGCCGGCCATGGCCGAACGGCGTCGAGTCGAACCGTGCCCACATGCCGCGCCGGTTGGGCACGACGAACAGCGCCCTGCCCTGTGGCGCCAGCACCCGCCACAGCTCGCGCAGGAGATCGGGCAGCTGGTCGGTGAGCTCCAGCCCATGCACCACCAGCGCCAGATCGATCGAGGCGTCGGGCAGCGGCAGGTCCGCCTCCTCGACCAGGGCCGCGTCATTGAGACCGCTTTGCGGCCAGTGCACCACCCCCTGGCGCGCTGGCATGAAGGCGAACACCCGCTCGGCCTCGGCCCGCCACGGCTCGAGATAGGGGATGGCATAGCCGATTGCCAGCACCCGCGCACCGTGCCCCGGCCGGAACCGCGAGCGTATCCGGTGCGACAGCATCCGCCGCGTCATCTGACCGAGCGGGCTTGCGTAGAATTCCCTGAGATCGACGACATCCAACATCGGGATTCGGGTATTTGCCTAGGTCTTGCGGGAGGCTATCACAGTCGTCCAAACAAACGATAAGGAAGCCCCATGTCAGAGCTCGACATACATCAATTCCTCTGCCGCGAGGACAATTTCGGTGTTCTGCTGCGCGACAAGGGTTCCTCGGCCTGCGCCGCCATCGATGCCCCTGAGGAAGCCGCCATCGAGAAGGCGCTACGCGACACCGGATGGAAGCTGACCCATATTCTGGTCACCCACCACCATGACGACCATGTCGCCGCCATCCCGGGGCTCAAGGCCCGCCATGGCGCCAAAGTGGTGGCAAACCGCGCCGATTCCCGGCGTATCCCCGGGGTCGAGGAGACCGTCGAGCCCGGCCAGGCCTACGAATTTGCCGGCCACGCGGCGACGATCATCGACACGCCCGGGCACACCAGGGGTCACATTGCCTGGCATTTTGCGCCCGACCGTGTGGTGTTCGTTGGCGACACCCTGTTCTCGCTCGGCTGTGGCCGGGTGATCGAGGGCACGATGGCCGAGATGTGGGGATCGCTCGACCGGCTGCGCAACCTTCCCGGTGCGACGAAAGTCTATTGTGGCCACGAATACACGCTCGCCAATGCCCGCTTTGCGCTGTCCGTCGACCCTGACAATCCCGACCTCAAGGCCCGCGCCGCTGAGGCCGCCGGCGAGGTCGAGGCGGGGCGCCTGACGCTCCCCGTCACCATGGCGGCGGAGCGTCGGGCCAATCCGTTCCTTCGGCCCGAGGACAGGGCGATTCGCCAGCACCTCGGTCTCGCCGACGCCGCCGATGCCGATGTCTTCGCCGAGCTCCGCCGCCGTAAGAATGCGTTTTGAGGCAGTCGGCATTAGGCAATAGGCAATGAGTCGTGCTCTTGCCTACTGCCTACTGCCTACTGCCTACTGCCTACTGCCTACTGCCTACTGCCTACTGCCTACTGCCGCAAATGACATCCGGGGGTGCGGCTGCCGGCGAGATACTCGTCAATGATCTGACG
>JBKOZY010000145.1:0-5617 GCA_046726135.1 Pseudomonadota bacterium
GCATTCGGAATTGGGCATTGGGAAGTGCTCCATGCACTGGCTACTGCCTACCGCCGACTGCCACTTCTACTCAACCAATGCGATCGTGAACCCGTCCCAGCCCTTGCTGCCCACTGTCTGGATCGCCGTGGCGCTGACGCGGGGCTCATTGGCCAGCGCGTCGAGAAAGCGGCGGGTTCCTGCTACCATCGGATCGCGGCTCGCCTCATCGATCACCTGGCCGTCGCGCACCACATTGTCGGTGATGATGACGCTGCCTGGGCGCGCGAGCTTCACTGCCCAGTCGAGATAGTTGCGGTTGCTCTCCTTGTCGGCGTCCATGAAGATCAGATCGAAAGGCTCGGAAGATTCCCGTGCAACCACCGGCAGCGTGTCGAGGGCCCGGCCCACTCTGATATCGACGCGGTCGAGAAGACCGGCGCGCTCGATATTGGCCCGCGCGATGTCGGCATGCTTCTGCGAGAATTCGAGCGTGATCAGCCGCCCGGACGAGGGCAGGGCGCGGGCAAGCCAGATGGTCGAATAGCCGCCGAGCGTCCCGATCTCGAGGATGCGACGGGCGCCGATCATCCGCGCGATGAGGTTGAGGAGCTTGCCATGGCACGGCGAAACGTTGATCGCTGGCAGGCCGCCGCGATCGCTGTCGGCCAGCGCCTGGTTGAGCGCGGCATCTGGCTTGACAAGCTTCGCCACCAGAAAATCGTCGACGGCGCTCCAGTGCTTCTGTTCCAAGGGCACGCTCCTTCCTGGCTGTTCGCGGTTTACCAAACAGCGCAATAGGGCAGGGATTTCAACTGCAAAGTCAGGTACAACAAACCTTGAAACAGGGGTTTGGCTGACGTGCGGCGATTTCATAGCAGACGATCGGTGATCACGCTGGCGGGGCTTGGCTTAAGCCTCTTCCTTGCCGGCCGGTTCATGGTGCCTTCCGCCGCGGCGCAAAAGGTCGCCTGGGGCACCAGGAAGCTCAAGCGCGGCCAGTTCACCTGGGAGCCCGACCGCTCGCCTGACGGTCCGGTGGCGATCATCGTCTCGGTTCCCGAGCAGCGCGCCTATGTCTACCGCAACGGCATCCAGATCGCGGTGTCCACCTGCTCCACCGGAAAGTCGGGCCATGACACGCCGACCGGCGTGTTCACCATCCTGCAGAAGGAGGAGGAGCACTATTCGTCGAAATATGACGATGCCCCGATGCCCAACATGCAGCGTCTCACCTGGGATGGCATTGCGCTCCATGCCGGCAAGCTGCCGGGCTATCCCGCCTCGCATGGCTGCGTCCGGCTGCCGGCGGGCTTCGCCAAGAACCTCTACGCCATCACCACGGTTGGAACGCCGGTGATCATCTCCGGTGGCCATACCGAGCCGATCGCGGTCAAGGACCCCGGTCCGATTCTCGGGACGACGCTCGCCGAGGAGATCAAGGCGGTTGAAAGGAAGAAGAACAAGAAGCCGCGGCAGCTCCCGAAGGATGCGGTGACGTCGATCCTGGTGTCGCGCGCCGATAGCAAGATCTACGTGCTGCAGAACGGTGACATCGTCGCCCAGGGCACCGCCACCATCGCCGATCCGGGAAAGCCGCTCGGCTCGCAGGTCTTCGTCTATGAGGGCGGCGATGCCGATAGCTCGACCTGGCAATCCATGGGCTTTCACCCGACCAAGAGGAAAGGCGCGCGGAACGCCACGACGGCGCTGCTCGAGCGCATTCAGGGGACGCCGGAGGTGATGGACGCGATCCGCGAGCGGTTGAAGCCGGGCACCGTGCTGGTCACCACCGATGCTCCCGCCTCGCCGGAGACCCGCTCCGCCAAGGATTTCGTGGTGATGGACGCGCCGGGCAGCTGAAAGGCCGCACCCGACGGTGACGCTTTCCGTTACCCTGCTCCGCTTTTTATGATAGCAACCTGACCGACCACCAACTTACCTATTGGCTGCCCACGTCCTCAATGGCTCGCCTCTATGACAGCCGCAAGCGGATCCTGGTAACCGGCGGAGCCGGTTTTCTCGGCTCGCATCTCATCGACCGGCTGCTCGATCTCGGCCATGAAGTGCTGTGCGCCGACAATCTCTTCACCGGCACCAAGCGGAATATCGATCACCTGCACAACCACTCGCGCTTCGAGTTCATGCGCCACGACATCACCTTTCCGCTCTTTGTCGAGGTTGACGAGATCTACAATCTCGCCTGTCCGGCGTCCCCAATCCATTACCAGCACGATCCGGTGCAGACGACGAAGACCTCGGTGCACGGCGCAATCAACATGCTGGGCCTCGCCAAACGGCTCAAATGCCGGATCTTCCAGGCCTCGACCAGTGAAGTCTATGGCGATCCCTCGGTTCACCCGCAGAACGAATCCTATTGGGGCAATGTCAATCCGATCGGTCCGCGCTCCTGCTACG
Organism: Pseudomonadota bacterium; assembly: GCA_046726135.1. GTDB lineage: Bacteria > Pseudomonadota > Alphaproteobacteria > Rhizobiales > Aestuariivirgaceae > DATAFF01. The sequence goes on from JBKOZY010000145.1 coordinate 2,398, forward strand.
ACGAGGGCAAGCGCTGCGCCGAGACACTGTTCTTCGATTATCACCGTCAGCACGGGCTCGAGGTGAAAGTGGCGCGGATCTTCAACACCTATGAGCCGCGCATGCATCCGCGCGATGGGCGGGTGGTGTCGAACTTCATCGTCCAGGCACTCAAGGGCGAGCCGATCACCATCTATGGCGATGGCAACCAGACGCGATCCTTCTGCTATGTCGACGATCTTGTCGAAGGCTTCATCCGGCTGATGGACAGCCCGGCGGATTTCACCGGACCGGTCAATCTCGGCAATCCGGCAGAGTTCACCATCCGCGAACTCGCCGAGATGGTCGTGAGACTGGTCAAGTCCCGATCGAAGCTCGAGTTCCGTCCGCTGCCGGCCGACGATCCGAAGCAACGGCGGCCCGACATCGCGCTCGCCAAGACTCGTCTTGACTGGTCGCCGACAGTGACGCTGGACAAGGGTCTCCCGGCGACGATCGAGTATTTCAAAGCGCTGGCATGAGCCGGCTCCGGTCGACCTGCAGCCGACCGATTTCGGCGCGCAGGATCGGCACGTCGGCCGGGGTGGCGAGACGGGCCATCACGGCGAGGCGAATGAACCCGACATTGCCTGCTGTCGCGGCCAGGACGTGGCGCAGCCTCGACGTCTGGTCGGCGGTCTCGGCTGCAAGCAAAGTAGCGAGCAGCTGCTCGGCCTCGCTGAAGAACCGGTCGAGAAGCTGCTCGAACGCCGCGCTCCCCAGGGCGTCATGGATCTCCCGATGACGTCGGCTGTCAATACGCGGTGCTGTAACCAAACGCTTGGGACGCCACTCACTCATACGGCGAGCTTGCCGCAGGATGGTTAAAATGTGGTGAGTAGGCATTAGGCATTAGGCAGTGTACAGAGCACTTCCCTACTGACGACCGCCTACTGCCTACTGCCTAGAAACGTGGATGAATGAACGTCGTGCAGACATATTTCGGCCCGCTGAGCGGCGGCGCGCCGCGGTGGCGATAGGTCCACGACACCGGAAAGAACGCGAGGCGGCCTTCGCGACAGGCAATCGCGGTCTTCTGATCCTCGAACTCGGTCGCCCCGCCCTCGGCGACATCATTGAAGTACCATTGGACGGCCAGGCAACGCGAATGGTTCTGCGCCGAGTTGCAATCGATGTGCCAGGAGAACTGGCCGCCAATATCATATTTCTTGACCCGCAGCGGTTCGGCATAGAGCGACTTGTGGTCCGAGCCGGCGAGGAACTTGACGTCCCGCTGATATTTGCCGAGCCCCACTGACATCGACTGCTGCAATGCCCGCTTGATGTCGGACCACACCGCGTCATCGGGCAGGATCAGCTCATTGGTCTGCTTGGCGGCGCGGTCGAGCTCGGGTCCGGCGTTGCCGGAGACCCGGCCGGAGATCTGTCGCCGATCGGCATCGAAGCGGCTGATGATCTGCCGGCAGGTTTCCTTGTCGAGCGACTCATCATAAAAGCGGATGAAATGGTCCACCCTAGCACCTCCCGCTATTTGCGATGCTCTGCCGCGTCAGGTTCGAGGCGCAGCGCCGTCCCGTTCATGCAATAGCGCAGGCCTGTCGGCTTTGGGCCGTCGGGGAACACATGCCCGAGATGCGCATCGCAGCGGGCGCAGCGCACCTCGACGCGTTTCATGAAATGCGAACGATCCTCGATCTCGGTGACCGCATCATCCGACACTGGAGTGAAGTAGGACGGCCAGCCGCTGCCCGACTCATATTTCGACTCGGAGCGGAACAGGGGGACGCCGCAGCAAACGCAGACATAGAGGCCGTCGCGCTTTTCAAAATTATAGGGATGCGAGAACGGCCGCTCGGTCCCGTTCTGGCGGGTGATGTAATACTGCTCCGGGGTCAGCTCGGCGCGCCACTCGGCGTCCGACTTTTCACCGGCCGTGTTTTTCATGGTCATGAATGTGAGCTCCCTCGAGCGACAGTCCACCCTATAGATAGGCGATCCCAAGAACACCAGCCACTCCTGCCGAGCTTGCAAATCGCCACAAGGCGTGGTGGCGGTCTTAAGCAAGTTTACACCTGTCCGTGCGTTTGCTCTCGAGCGATCGGCAGAGGCAACTGCAGATGACAGACATGACCGCGCCAGCCTTTGGTTCATCGACCGCGTCGGCAGGAACCGAGGCGGAGGTGGTCGAGCAGCTGCTCGACATCATGGCGCGGCCGCCCGCGGCGTCCCAGCCCAACGAGCGAGCGATGGCGGCCGACATTCTATGCCGCCTTGTCCCCCGGCTGCCGATACCCCTTGTGAAAGCGATCTGCGATCGGGTCGCGCTGATGCGTGAGCCGCCGGCGCCATTGCTGTCGTGTCTGCTGGCGCACGCCGAGACCGCGCTGACCGCGCCGCTGATCGAGGGATCAGCCATCGGCGAGCTTGAGCTTGAGCGCATTGTCGCGACCGGCGATCCGAATAATCTGAGGCTGATCGCCCGGCGACGGGTGCTGCCGCAGGGCCTGGTGGCGCGGCTGGTCGCCAGCGGGGATAGCCAGGTGCTGCTCACCCTTCTGCGCAATCCCGGCGCGGCCATGTCGTTCGAGGTGCTCGAAAAGCTTGCCGATGCGGCGCGCGCCGATCCGGTGCTGATGGCGCCGTTGATGACCCGCGCCGAGACCCCGCCATCGATCGCCTTTGATCTGTTTCTGACCTGCCGCCCGAGCTTCGCCGTTACGTGCTGAGCCGCTACCTCGCGGACTCCGCAGCGATCGGGCGCATGATCGCGATTGCCGCGGTGATCGACGGCGAAAGCGATGTTGCCCCATCCAAGGAGAATATCGCGCCCGTGGTCGAAGCGCTCCTCATAAGCGCGGGCGATGCAGCGGCGCGGCTTCTGTCGCGCGCCGCCGGCGTGGCAATCGAAACGGCGCGGCGCATCCTGGCCGATAAGGGCGGCGAGCCGCTCACCATTGCGCTCAAGGCAGCAGGGATGACCCGCCGGGAATTTGCCGCCGGTCTCGACCGGCTGAAAGGTGCCGGCGCAACCGTGCTTCCGCAGGACCGGGATATCGCCGAGCTTCACAGACTTTTCGATTCTTTATCATACAATAAAGCCAAAGTATTGTTGACTTATTGGGACTGGCGTTTTGGGAGATCGACGTCTAGTTCTGGCACAACTTGACTATATCGATAAGAATTCTTTTGCACGGTCTGACGTCCTGGTCATATACGGGCGGCATTGGAACCCGGGGGGACC
>JBKOZY010000146.1:0-2697 GCA_046726135.1 Pseudomonadota bacterium
TGCCGTAAGCCGCGGCTGCCACGCCTTGGGCGCCGCCGGCCTTGTAGACGCGATCAACACCGGCGATGCGGGCGGCGACCAGGGTGGCATCGTCGATCTTGCCGTCGGGTCCAGGCGGAGTGAGCACGATGATTTCGGCGACACCGGCGACTTTGGCCGGAATGGTGGTCATCATGGCGACGGAGGGAAACGCGCCCTTGCCGCGCGGGACATAGCAGGCAACCGACGGGATCGGCCGGCTGCGCTCGCCAGCGAAAACGCCGGGGCGCACCTCGTTGAGCCACATCCCCTCAGGCATCTGGCTCTGATGGAAGCGGCGGATCGAATCGGCGGCGTAATCCATCGCCGCTCGCACCTCGGGGTCGAGAGTCCGCTCGGCAGCGTCGAAATCGGCGGGGGTGGCGGCGAGGCTCGCGGCATCGACGGGGGAGTGATCGAACTCGCGGGCAAAGCGGGCGAGCGCCTCGTCACCGTCCGTGACCACGGCATCGATGATGGCCCTGACCTTGCTCTCATAGGGCGCGAGATCGGTCTCGGTGCGGCGCAGGAGCCGAGCGCGCTCTTCCGGCGACAGGGTGGCGAGATCGAACAGATTGACGACCGGGCTCATGGGCATTCAGTGGGTGGCCGCAAAGCGCTTGGTGGCGCGGACTCGTGCCTTGGCAATCTCGGTCTCACGGTCGCGCGGCGGCGTGTGAGAGACGAGGGACTGGAGAAGATCCTGAGCTGCCTGCGTCACTTGATCGACGGCATGGTTGAAGGCAGCCTCATTGACCTTCGAGGGACGGGTGAAACCGCTCAGCTTGCGGACGAACTGCACAGCCGACGCCCGGACCTCATCCGGGGTGGCAGGTGGCTCGAAATTGTGCAAGGTCTTGATGTTGCGACACATGACAGCATTCTCCTCACGAAGTTTTGACTGCCCATGACAACGGCCAGAGTGGTCGTTATCGGCGGCGGGATCATCGGGTCTTCCTTCTCCTACCATCTGGCCAGGCGCGGGGCGAGGGTGACGGTTGTCGCCGAGAGCGGGGCTGGCGGCGTGGCGACGCCGGCGACCTTCGGCTGGCTCAATGCCAGTTGGGGAAACCCCGAGCCCTATTATCGTCTGCGCGATGCGAGCCTGGCGCTGTGGCGCCAGCTTGGAGCGGCGCTGCCGGGGATCGGCGTGAGCTGGAACGGCTGCCTGACCTATGACCTGCCAGAGCCGGCGCTTCGGGCCTATGTGGCGCAGCATCGATCCTGGGGTTACCCGATCCGGCTGGTAGATGGCGTGGAGGCGGCGCGGCTCGAACCCGGGCTCCGCGAGCCGCCGCCGCTCTCAGCCTTCGCCGAGGCGGAAGGCGCTGCCGAGCCGGCGATGGCGGTCGGGGCGCTGCTCGCGGCTTCCGAGGCCCGGCTGATCCGTGCCCATGTCGCGGCGATCGTTGTGGAGCGCGGTCGGGTGGCGGGCATCAGGACGGGAGACGAGACGATCGCGGCGGACCTTGTGGCGGTAGCGGCAGGCGCCGGGACCCCGGCGCTCATCGCCACTGCCGGCGCGGCGCTGAAGCTCGACACGACGCCGGGGCTGCTGCTCCACACCGCGCCGCTCGAGCCGGTGCTGCGGCGCATCGTTGTCGGGCCGGGCATGGACGTGCGGCAGACGTTGCAAGGCCAGCTCATCGCCGGGTCAGATTTCGGCGGATCGCCGGTCACCGGCGAGCCAGCGGATATTGCCAAGGACCTCCTGGAAATCGTGCGCCGGCGGGTTCGTGGGGCGGAGAATGCGCGCATGGAGCGCTATTCGATCGGTCACCGCCCGATGCCGGCGGATGGTTTCCCGGTGGTCGGCTTTCTGCCGCCGGTTTCCGGGCTCTATGTCGCGGCGATGCATTCGGGGATGACCAATGCGGCGGCGGTCGGGGCGTGGGGTGCCGAGGAGATGCTCACCGGCAGGCGGCATCCCCTCCTTGCACCTTTCGGGCCTGATCGCTTCAGTTAGTGTGGGGCACGTCCTTCAGCCATTCACCCTCGACCTTGGCCTTGTTGGCCTCAACCCAGGCGCGGGCGACGTCCTCCGGCGGCTTCTTCTCGCGGTCGATCGCCAGGATCCACTGATTGACGGTGTCGCCATCGAGCGTGACCTGCTTCAGGAACTTCGAGATGTCGGGGGCGCGGGTGGCCAGCTCCTTGGAGTGCCCGATATAGACATGGGTCGGCGGCTGGTCGCAGGTGATGCTGCTCTTCTCGAGCCAGTCTGACGCGACGTTGGGCTGATAGAATTTGTAGCAGCCATCCTTTTTGTATTTGGGATTGTCCTTGTAATCGTCGGTGGCATAGCCGTCGAATTCCGGCTCCTCCAATTTGCGAAGATCGAAGACGGCGAAGATCCATTCCGGCTCCCAATAATAGAACAGGATCGGCTGCTTCTTGGTGATGGCGGCATCGAGCTGGGCCAGGAACACCGGCTGCTCAACGGTGGTCGCGGTGAAATATTTGTCGAAGCCATAGGATTTGGCGCGGACCTCGCTGTGGTTGGTGGCTTCCCAGCCCACCGCGCCGGCCCACCATTCGCCCTTGCCGTCGCCATCGGCGTCGAACAGCTTCGCCTTCTCGGGATCGGCGAGGTCGGTCACCTTCTTGATGCCGTGCTGATCCTGAACATAGCCCGGCACATAGATGCCTTCGCGTCCGAGATAGGGCTTGGCGTTGAGG
>JBKOZY010000147.1:0-3056 GCA_046726135.1 Pseudomonadota bacterium
ATTGCGCGCCTGCGATCTTGTCGCCGCCTTTGAGCCGCACCCGCTGCAGCAGCACCCGTCCGCCCTTGGCCTGGACCAGCACGCCGTCGTCGCTGACCCCCTTGACCGTGCCCGGCTCGCCCTCACCCTCGCGCCGGCGGGCATCGAAGATCTGCACCTCGGCGCCGTTCACCACCGTCCAGGCGCCGGGCTGCGGATTGGCGGCACGGATCAGATTGTAGACCTCCGCCACATCCCTCCCCCAGTCGATCCGCGCATTGTCCTTTTTGAACCAGCTCTCATAGCTCGCCTTCGCATCGTCCTGCTTGATATGCGGCGGGTTGCCGGAGCGGATCAGCTCGATGGCATCGAGCGTCGTCTCGAGCCCGAGCGGAAAGATCTTCTTGAAATAGACATCGCCCAGCGTCTCGTCGGGACCGATCGTCACCTCGCGCTGAAACAGCACGTCGCCTTCGTCGAGCCCGTCATTGGGCCAGAACCAGGAGAGCCCCGTCCTGGTGGCGCCCATCGCGATCGGCCAGTTGATCGACGACGGCCCGCGATGCTTCGGCAAGAGCGAGGGATGGAAGCAGATCGACTCGAAGCGCGGGATCGAGCGCACCGCCTCCGGCACGAAGATGATCATATAGGCCATGATCATGAGATCGGGCTTGAGCGCCTTCATCTCCTCGGCCACCGCCCGGTCCTTGTAGGATGCCGGCTGAAAGAGCGGGATCTTGTTGTCGAGCGCCGCCTGCTTCAGCGGATCGACCGGCCGGCCTTCCTTGTCGGGCGCGGTGTAGACCGCCACCACCTCGTCCTTGCCGGCCTTGAGAATGGTCTCGAGCGCCGCCTTGCCGAAAGCCTGCTGGCCGTTGACGATGATCCGCATCAGCTTGAGCCTCTCCTCACTCCGCCGCCGCCCGCGGCTTCTGAGCACCCATCGCGCCCGAGGCGGTGATCGCCTTGACGTCCTCCCCCGAATAGCCCAGCACCTGGCTGAGGATCTCGGCATTGTGCTCGCCGAGCAGCGGCGAGCGCTTGACCTCGGCCGGCGATGCCGACAGCTTCACCGGCATGCCAACCGTGAGATATTTGCCGCGCGTCGGATGGTCGACCTCGACCACGGTGCCGGTCTCGCGCAGGCTCGGCTCCTCGAGCAGCTCCTTCATCGACAGGATCGGGCCGCAGGGAATGTCGAGCGGATTGCAGATCTCCATCACCTCGAACTTGGTCTTGGTCTTGGTCCACTCCTCGACGGTCGCGAAGATGTGGTCGAGCTTGTCGAGCCGGGCAGGCGGCGTCGCATAGGCCGGGTCGGTCTTCCATTCCGGCTTGCCGATGACGTCGCACACCTTCTCCCAGGCCGCCGCCTGGGTGATGAAATAGACATAGGCGTTGGGGTCGTTCTCCCAGCCCTTGCATTTGAGGATCGAGCCAGGCTGGCCGCCGCCCGAATCATTGCCGGCCCGCGGCACCGCCTCGCCGAACGCGATCCCCTTGCCATGCTGGCTGTATTCATTGAGCGGCCCGTGCGCCAGCCGCTGCTGGTCGCGCAGCTTGACGCGGCAGAGATTGAGCACGCCGTCCTGCATGGCGGCGAGCACCCGCTGGCCCTTGCCGGTGCGCTCGCGCTGATAGAGCGCCGCGACGATGCCGAAGGCGAGATGGAGACCGGTGCCGGAATCGCCGATCTGCGCCCCCGTCACCAGCGGCGGCCCGTCGCGGAAGCCGGTGGTCGAGGCCGCCCCGCCGGTGCATTGCGCCACATTCTCATAGACCTTGCAGTCCTCGTAAGGACCCGGCCCGAAGCCCTTGACCGAGGCATAGATCAGCCGCGGATTGAGCTCCTGGATGCGCTCCCAGCTCAGCCCCATGCGGTCGAGCGCGCCCGGCGCGAAATTCTCCACCAGCACGTCGCAGGTCTCGACCAGCCGCTCCAGCACCTCCTTGCCGCGCGGCGACTTGGTGTCGAGCGTGATCGAGCGCTTGTTGTGATTGAGCATGGTGAAATAGAGCGAGTCGACACCGGGAACGTCCCTGAGCTGCCCGCGCGTCGGATCGCCCTCGCCCGGCCGCTCGACCTTGATCACGTCGGCGCCGAGCCAGGCCAGGAGCTGGGTGCAGGTCGGCCCCGACTGCACATGGGTGAAGTCCAGAACCTTGACATCTGCCAGAGCCTTCATCTGCAAAATCTCCCTTAGAGGCAGTCGGCAGATAGGCAGTAGGCCGTAAGCGAGCCCTTCCCTACTGCCTACTGCCTAATGCCTACTGCCTCACTTATACATCGTCTGATTCTTCGTCCCCGGCGCGTACTCGTTCGGGTCGATCCAGACATTGACCACCGCCGAGCGTCCGGTCCTGGCGATCGCCGCCCGTGCCCGCCTAAGTGCCGGCCCGATCTCGGCGGCCTCGCGCACCTCCTCGCCATGGCCGCCGAGCATATGGGCGAATTTCGAGAACTCGACTTCGCCGAGCTTGTTGCCGATATCGCCGCGCTGCGGGCCGTATTTGGCGATCTGGCCGTAGCGGATCTGGTTCATCGCCGAATTGTTGCCGACGACCGCCAGGAACGGCGCGTTGAAGCGGTTCGCCGTCTCCATGTCGAAGGCGGTCATGCCGAACGAGCCGTCGCCATAGAGGCACATCACTTCCTTGTCGGGATTGGCGAGCTTGGCGGCGAGCGCAAAGCCGGTGCCGACGCCGAGCGAGCCGAGCGCCCCCGGGTCCATCCACTGGCCGGGCCGGCGCGGCCGCACCGCCTGTGCCGAGATGGTGACGACATCGCCGCCATCGCCGATATAGATCGTGTCCTCGGTGAGGAACTCGTTGATCTCATAGGCGACACGATAGGGGTGGATCGGCGTCTGCTCCGACTTGAACATCGGCAGCAGCTTTTCCGCCGCGGCCTCCTCGGCCTTGGTGAGGTCGCGCATCCACTGCTGCCGCGCCTGGCGCTTGTCGTTCTTCAGCCGGCCGCTCGCGGCTTTCAGCACCGCGTCGAGCACGGCGCCGGGATCGCCGGCTATGCCCAGCGTGATGTCGCGGTTCTTGCCCACGGTGCGGTAGTCGAGATC
>JBKOZY010000148.1:0-7491 GCA_046726135.1 Pseudomonadota bacterium
CGCCGCGACCCATGGCATCGAAGCCGATGTCGGAGGGATCGACATGGGCGAGGTCATTGCGGCCGAGATAGGACACCGCGAGCTCCCGGAAGACATAGTCGAGGATCGAGGTGGCGCTCTTGATCGCCTCATTGCCCTGCACCATGCCGGCCGGCTCGAAGCGAGTGAAGGTGAAAGCCTCGACATACTCCTCGAGCGGCACGCCATATTGCAGGCCAAGCGAGATGGCGATGGCGAAGTTGTTCATCATCGCCCGAAAGGCAGCACCCTCCTTGTGCATATCGATGAAGATCTCGCCGAGCCGCCCGTCATCATACTCGCCGGTGCGCAGATAGAGCTTATGGCCGCCGACAATGGCCTTCTGGGTATAGCCCTTGCGCCGGAGCGGCATTTTCTCGCGGTCCCGCCTGATCACCTCGATGAAGCGTTCGATCACCTTCTCGACCCGCTGCACGGCCGGCTGGGCTGCCACCACCTGCTCGGCCAGGCTCTCCTCGGCCTCATCGTCGCCCACGAGCTGGGCCGACAGCGGCTGCGACAGCTTGGAGCCGTCGCGATAAAGCGCATTGGCCTTGAGCGCCAGCTTCCAGGACAGCATGTAGGCGCTGAGGCAGTCCTCGACGGAGGCGTCGTTGGGCATGTTGATGGTCTTGGAGATCGCCCCCGAGACGAAGGGCTGCGATGCCGCCATCATGTGGATGTGGCTCTCGACCGACAGGCAGCGCTTGCCGAGCCGGCCGCACGGATTGGCGCAGTCGAACACCGGATAGTGCTCGGGCTTGAGATGGGGCGCCCCTTCGAGGGTCATGGCACCGCAGACATGGATATTGGCCTGCTCGATCTCTCGTTTCGAGAAGCCGAGATGGCCGAGGATGTCGAAGCCGGCATCGCCGAGCTGGGCATCGTCGAGCTTCAGCACGTCGCGGCAGAATTCCTCGCCGAGGGTGAATTTGTTGAAGACGAATTTGATGTCGAAGGCCGAGGCAAGGACGTTCTCGACCGCCGCGATCTCCGCCGCACCGAAGCCCTTGCGCTTCAGCATCTCATGCGAAATGGCCGGCGAGCCGGCAAGCGTCCCGAGGCCGACCGCATAGTTGACGATGGCCTCGATCTCGTCCGGCGAATAGCCGAGCGAGCGCAGCGCGTCGGGCACCGCCTGGTTGATGATCTTGAAGTAGCCGCCGCCGGCCAGCTTCTTGAACTTGACCAGGGCGAAGTCGGGCTCGATGCCGGTGGTGTCGCAATCCATCACCAGACCGATCGTGCCTGTCGGAGCGATCACCGTCGCCTGGGCATTGCGGTAGCCGTGGCGCTCGCCGAGCTTGACGGCGAGGTCCCAGGCCGCCATGGCGCGGTCGACGAGCAGCTTGTCGGGGCAGTGCCGGTGGTCGAGGGCGACGGGGAGGGTGCTCAGGCTCTCATAGCCGTCGGTCTGGCCGTGCGCGGCGCGCCAGTGATTGCGCATCACCCGGAGCATGTCGCACCGGTTCTCGGCGAAGCTCGGAAACGGCCCGAGCTCGCCCGCCATCTCGGCCGAGGTGGCATAGGCGATGCCGGTCATCAGCGCCGAGATGGCGCCGCACAGCGCCCGGCCTTCGGCCGAGTCATAGGCGATGCCGCTCGACATCAGGAGGCCGCCGATATTGGCGAAGCCCAGGCCCAGCGTGCGGAAGGCATAGGAGAGCCTGGCGATCTCCCGCGACGGGAACTGCGCCATGGTCACCGAGATCTCGAGCACCAGCGTCCACAGCCTGACCGCATGCTCGAAGGTCTCGACATCGAAGCGGCCGGTTGCCTGGTCGCGGAACTGCATCAGGTTCAGCGAGGCGAGATTGCACGCCGTGTCGTCGAGGAACATATATTCCGAGCAGGGGTTCGAGGCGCGGATCTCGCCGCTTGCCCTGCAGGTGTGCCAGTCATTGATCGTGGTGTGGAACTGGATGCCGGGGTCGGCGGATGCCCAGGCGGCATAGCCGATCCTCTCCCACAAGGCGCGGGCCTCGACCGAGCGCGCCACGCCCTTCTTGGAGCGCCATTTGAGGTCGAAGCGCCCGCCGCTCTCGACCGCGGCGAGGAAGGCATCGGTGACGCGCACCGAATTGTTGGAGTTCTGGCCCGACACCGTGCGATAGGCCTCGCCATCCCAGTCAGTGTCGTAGATGTCGATCGGCAGCTCCTTGTGACCCTGGCGGGCGAATTGGATGGCGCGCTTGATCATGCCGTCGGCGACGTGGTTGCGCCGCGCCTCGCGGACGGCGCGCTTGAGCGCCGGGTTCTTCTCGATCTCGAAGCAGTCCGTTCCCGGCCCCTCGCAATTGATGCAGGCCTTCATGATCGCGGTGACGTGCTTCTTCACCATCAGCGAGCCGGCGACGAGGGAGGCGACCTTCTCCTCCTCCTTCACCTTCCAGCCGATATAGGCCTCGATATCGGGGTGATCGATGTCGACCACCACCATCTTGGCGGCGCGCCTGGTGGTGCCGCCGGATTTGATCGCGCCGGCGGCACGGTCGCCGATCTTGAGGAAGCTCATCAGGCCGGACGACTTGCCGCCGCCCGACAGCGGCTCGTTCTCGCCGCGCAGCTTCGAGAAGTTCGATCCGGTGCCCGAGCCATATTTGAACAGCCGCGCCTCGCGCACCCACAGATCCATGATGCCGTTGTCGTTGACGAGGTCGTCCTCGATCGACTGGATGAAGCAGGCATGCGGCTGGGGATGCTCATAGGCGGAGCTCGACTGGACGAGCTCGCCGGTCGCGTGGTCGACATAGAAATGGCCCTGGCCCGGGCCGTCTATGCCATAGGCCCAGTGGAGGCCGGTGTTGAACCATTGCGGCGAGTTGGGCGCGCATTTCTGGCTCGCCAGCATGAAGCAATGCTCGTCGTAGAAGGCGCGGGCATCCTCCTCGCCGTCGAAGTAGCCGCCCTTCCAGCCCCAATAGGTCCAGGTGCCGGCCAGCCGGTGGAACACCTCCTTGGCGGAGCGCTCCGAGCCGGTGCGCTGGCCCTCGGGAAGCTTGGCGAGCGCCGCCTCGTCCGGCACCGAGCGCCACAGCCATGACGGCACGCCTTCCTCCTCGACCCGCTTGACCGCCAGCGGCACCCCGGCCTTGCGGAAATATTTCTGAGCGAGAATGTCCGAGGCCACCTGGCTCCAGGTGGCGGGAACCTCGATGGCCTCCTGGCGGAACACCACCGAGCCGTCCGGATTCCGGATCTCACTGGTCACGTTGCGGAACGCGAGCCCCTCAAAGGGAGGCTGGCCGTCTGTCGTGAACCGGCGCTGAATACGCATTTTCTTCCCCGCTCTCTTCATCGGCTGGAACGTGTCCGGCCTGTTCCCCAATTCAGCAGACGCAACAGAACAGGGGTCCACGTGCTCAAGCACGCTTCCAACGGCTCATATTTTGAGAAAGTCCCGCCCGTCCCCTTAAGCGACTCACGACGAACTTACTTAGGATCTACATCTAGTCGTTAAAAAACTGTTAAGCACTAGATATAGTCGACAATCCACAGCGCAGATGGAGCGCGAATCGGAGATTACCGAATTATGGCATGATTCTGTCCAATCCATTTAACGGTCTCCCACAGCCTGTCCACGTTGACGGTGGGCTTCCCACTGGACTTGCGGCAGGACCGTCGCCATAGTCGCGCCCGCAAAGCGGCGAAAGACCAATGAATCGCGCGAAAGAGTTTCTCCTCCAGTTCTTCACCTGGTGGAACGGGTCCACCTTGGGATTGCGGCTCTACACCTGGTGGCGTGGCGAGTTCGTCGGTGAAGACGGGTTCGGCAATCGCTACTACCGGGCGCCGTCGGCGATTCCCCGCTCGATCCCGGAACGCCGGTGGGTCGTCTATAACGGCTATGCCGAGGGCTCGAAGGTGCCGCCCGGCTGGTGGGGCTGGATGCATCATCGCGACCCGCTCCCGCCGACGTCGGACGCCTACTTGCCGAAGCCATGGGAAGAGCCGCATGAGCCCAACCTCACCGGCACGCCCGCCGCCTATCATCCGACCGGCAGCATCCTTTACCCGAAGCCCGAGGCTCAGGGTGAGCCGGCTTATCAGCCTTGGAGTCCCAAGCCATGAAGCAGAACCTGATGGAGACCGCGGTCGGCGCCCTGGTCATCGCCATCGCTCTCGGGTTCTTCATTTTCATGTATTCGACCACCGGCGTCGGCAAGGGATCGGGGGGCTACCACCTCACCGCCAAGTTCAAGAATGTCGAAGGCATCAATATCGGCTCCGACGTGCGGATGTCCGGCATCAAGATCGGCTCGGTGACCGCTCAGGCACTCGACAACCAGACCTTTGACGCGGTCCTCACCTTTGCCATCGATCCGACGATCAAGCTTCCCGACGATTCGACCGCCAAGATCACCTCGGAAGGCCTGCTCGGCGGCAAGTTCATCGCGCTCGAGCCGGGCGGCAGCGAAACGATCCTCGCCGATGGCGGCACCATCACCTATACGCAAGGCGCGCTCGATCTGTGGGCGCTGGTGTCGGACTACATGTTCTCGGGCAAGAAGGGCTCGGAGAGCGGCGGCGGGTCGTCCGGTCAGGATGGCGGCCAGTCGCAACAACAGCAGCCGCAGCCGCAGCAGCAGCCGGCGCCGCAATCCGAGCAGCAGCCTGCCGAGCAGCCGCAGCAACAGCCTGCCCAGCAGCAGTCGGCTCCAGCGCAGCCCCAGGCGCCGGCCGCGTCGGACGGTCAGGACGGCAACGCGTCCTATCCGGCGCCGTCGATCGAGCCCTATCCGGCGCCGGAGAACCAGGGCCAGAGCCAGAGCGGCCAATGACCGTCAGCGATCCGCGGGCGCGCCAGGTCTGGAACGCCGAGGATTATGAAAAACACGCCCGGTTCGTGTCCGATCTCGCTGGACCGGTGCTGGAATGGCTTCAGCCGCAAGCCGGCGAGCGCATTCTCGACCTTGGCTGCGGCGACGGCGTGGTGACGGAGGAGCTCAAGCGGCGGGGGGTGAGCGTTCTCGGGGTCGACATCAGCGAGTCGCTGCTCGCGGCCGCGGGAGCGCGCGGCGTCGAAACGCGGCGGATGGATGGCCAGAAGCTGGCATTCGACAGCGCATTCGACGCGGTCTTCTCCAACGCCGCCCTCCATTGGATGAGCGATGCCGGCGCGGTCATCGAGGGGATTTTCCGCGCGCTGAAGCCGGGCGGCCGCTTTGTTGCCGAGTTTGGCGGGCATGGCAATGTCGCGGCCGTCGTCACGGCGATGCGTGCCACGGCGGGGCGGCGCGGCGGCGATGCGGCACTGGCCGGACCGTGGTTCTTCCCCTCGGTCGCGGTCTATCGCGAGATGCTGGAGGAGAGAGGGTTTCGCGTGGTCCGGATCGGCCTGTTCCCCCGCCCGACGCCATTGGCGACCGGAATGATCGCCTGGCTCAAGGTGTTCCGCCGGCCGTTCTTCGCGCAGTTTGGCGCGGAGGAGGATCAGGTGCTGTCGGAGGTCGAGGCGCTGCTGGCGCCGTCGCTGCGCGATGCCAAGGGCAATTGGACGGCGGATTATGTCCGCCTGCGGGTCGAGGCGGTGAAGCCATGATCCGTCTTCCTGGCGCTTGTGCAACGGTGATGGCGCTTATCGGCCTGCTGGCGCCGGTGGCGGCACATGCCGAGTCCATCCGCAACCCGCTTGCGGTGTTTGCCGGGCTCGACAAGGTCACCGGCAAGATCAAGAGTTTCCAGATCCCGATCGACAAGGAAGGGCGCTTCGGCAGCCTGCTCATCCGTCCGCGCGTCTGCTACTCGCGGCCGGTGACGGAGGAGCCGAAGACCACCTCCTTCGTCGAGGTGGACGAGCTGCAGCAATCCGCCGCAAAACGGATCTTCTCCGGCTGGATGCTGGCTGAAAGTCCCGGCTTGAATGCCGTCGAGCATCCCGTCTATGACGTGTGGCTCACCGGTTGCCGGGACCCCAATGCCCCGAAGCCGCTCCAGGAGGCGCCGCCTCCGCCGATCGACCTCGAGCAGGGCGATGTACCGAAGGACAATGATTGAGGGCGTCGTGAGTAGTGAGTAGTGAGTAGTCGGGCCGAGCACTGCCACCGCTACTCACTATTCACAACTCACTACTCATCCCTACGAACACCATGCCAATCACCATCACCCGCCGAGCCGCAGCCCTGGCCCTGACTGCGTCGCTGTTCACTGGCTTGCAGGGCAAAGCCGGGCGCGCCGCGACGTCGTTCCCCGGCATCCGGCTGCGCGAGCCGCAACCCTTCAGCTTCGACCTGCTGACAGCCGAAGCCAAAATGCGCGCCGCATCGCCCTATGTGCCGGAGCCGCCGCGCGCTCAGGCGCTGCTCGAGCGCATCGATTTCGAGCAGCATATCGAGATCACCTACCGGCCGGACCACACGCTCTATCAAGGCCAGCCCTTTCCGGTGCGGCTGTTCCATCCCGGCAAGTTCTTCCAGGAGCCGGTTCACATCGCGGTGGTGGAAGCGGGCCAGGCGCGCGAGATCGTCTATTCGGCCGACCTCTTCACCTTCGGTCCGAAGGCCGCCTTCGCCCGCAACCTGCCCGACGATCTGGGATTTGCCGGCTTTCGCATCATGAATGCGGACCTCCGTGGCGACTGGCTCGCCTATCTCGGCGCGAGCTATTTCCGCTCTGCCGGCGAGCTCCAGCAATATGGCTTGTCGGCGCGCGGCCTGGCGGTTGATACGGCGCTGCCGACGCCGGAGGAGTTTCCCCGCTTCTCGCGCTTCTATCTCGAACCTGGCCGCGACGCGATCACGGTCTACGCGCTGCTCGAAGGTGCCAGCGTCGCCGGCGCCTATCGCTTCATCTGGCGCAATGGCAAGGGCGTGTGGGGCGATATCGAAGCGCGGTTGTTCATGCGCCGCACCGTGTCGCGGCTCGGCATTGCGCCGCTCACCAGCATGTTCTGGTTCTCCGAGACCAACCGCGCCAATGCGCCGGACTGGCGTCCCGAAATCCATGACTCGGACGGTCTTGCCATCGCCACCGGCACCGGCGAGCGGTTGTGGCGTCCGCTCAACAATCCGCCCCGGGTGATGACGTCGACCTTCCTCGATCGCTCGCCCAAGGGCTTCGGTCTGTTGCAGCGCGACCGCCAGTTCGACAGCTATGAGGATGACGGGGTCTTCTACAATCGCCGCCCCTCGGTGTGGGTGGAGCCCTTAAACGACTGGGGTCAGGGAGCGGTCCAGCTCGTCGAGATCCCGACCGATGTCGAGATCCACGACAATATCGTCGCCTATTGGGTGCCGGCCGAGCCGGCCCGCGCCGGCGGGGCCTTCACCTTCGCCTATCGCATCTATTGGACGGCCGCGGAGCCGAAGCCGCCGACCGCGGCGCAGGTGGTGGCGACGCGCCGCGGCCGCGGCGGCCGGCCGGCCGAGAAGGGCAAGCTCGGCTTCACCAAATATGCCATCGACTTTGCCGGCGGCGGTCTCGAGAAGTTCGAGAGCGTCGACGGGCTCATTCCGGTTGTCGAGGCCTCGCGCG
>JBKOZY010000149.1:0-5269 GCA_046726135.1 Pseudomonadota bacterium
TCGTAGCTTACTCCGGCGTACTGCGCCGTAGCCCTCAGATACCCTCCATCGAGCAGCAAGACTGTCTTCATCAAAGGCACGACGTATGGAAAACCCCCGACGTAACGGCGGGGGCTTTCCCAGGATTTCGCCTCAAAGTTGAGGCGTCAGGATTGGTGTGACACCATAGATGGCTGACGATCCGAGAACTGTCAATTGAAAATTTGCTCTACCCCATCAGCCCGCCGAGGAAGCTTGCCAGATTATCCCCAAGAAAATCAGTGAGATAACCGCCCTCCTGGATGATCACCGTCGGTAGGTTCACCGTTGCGATGTTGACCGCCATCTCGCGGAAGCCCGCGGTCGTGACCGCCCCGCCCTGCCGCGGGTCGCCATCATGGGCATCGAGACCGAGTGCCACCACCAGCACCTGCGGGCCATAGCCCTCGATCGCCGCCAGCGCGTGCTCGAGCGCGCCCAGCCACACCGCATCGTCGCTGCGGACCGGCACCGGGATGTTGATGTTGAAGCCCTGACCCTCGCCCTGCCCGGTTTGATGCTCATGGCCATAGTAGAACGGATAGAAATCCCTCGGATCGGCATGGATCGACACGGTGAGCACATCGGCGCGGCTATAGAAGATCGCCTGCGTGCCGTTGCCGTGATGGACATCGATGTCGAGGATCGCCACCCGGTCATGGCGCTCCCGCAGCGCCTCCGCCGCGATCGCCACATTGTTGAGATAGCAGAAGCCCCCTGCCCGGTCGGCATAGGCATGATGCCCCGGCGGCCGGCACAGCGCATAGGCATAGCGATCACCCTCCATGACCAGGGTCGCCGCGGTGAGCGCCGTATCCGCCGATGCCCTGACCGCCTTGAACGTGTCGGCGAGCAACGGGCAGGAGAAATCCATCATGTGCCATCCTGCGCGCCCGAGAACATGCCTCGGATAGGTGGCAGGCCGCTCGAGCGGCCGGAGACTCGGCAAAAGCTCCGGCGATGAAGAATCGTCGCTCGCCCATTCGGCATGCGCCGATTCGAGGAACTGCAGGTACCGCCTTGTATGCACCCGAAGAATCAGCTCGCGCGGGAAATTGCGGGCAGCGTGGATGCCGATGCCGGCCTTGCGCACCCCTTCCATGAGGCGACGGGTCCGCGCCGGGACCTCGGGATAGGGAACGATGTTGCCTTGCGATAGGAACCGGGTCGGCACATGACCCGACTGCGCATGGTGAAACACAGCCTTCACACGCCGACCTCGACCAGATGTCCCTTGTCGAGATGGAGGATGCGGTGCATGCGCTGGGCAAGCTCGAGATTGTGGGTGGCGATCACCGCGCCGAGCCCCTCGTCCTCGATCAGTCGAAGAAACTCGGCATGGACATGGCCAGCGGTGCGCGGATCGAGATTGCCGGTCGGCTCATCGGCGAGAAGCAGCAGCGGTCGATTGGCCAGCGCCCGGGCGATCGCCACCCGCTGCTGCTCGCCGCCCGACAGCTCCGCCGGCCGATGGTCGACACGGGAGTCGAGGCCGAGACGGTGGAGCAGCGCCGAGGCGCGCTCGGCCGCCGCCGTCCTGTCGGTACCGGCGATCAGCTGCGGCAGGATCACGTTCTCCAGCGCCGAGAATTCCGGCAGGAGATGGTGGAATTGATAGACGAAGCCGATGCCGAGCCGCCGGATCCGGGTGCGCGACAGGTCGTCGAGCGCGCTGCAATTGCGCCCGGCGACGAACACCTCGCCGGCAGTCGGCGACTCGAGCAGGCCGGCAATGTGCAGAAGCGACGACTTGCCGGCACCGGAGGGACCGACCAGCGCGACGATCTCGCCCGGCCGCACTGTCAGATTGACGTGCTTGAAAATGTCGAGCTTGACGCCGCCTTGGGCAAAGGCTCTTGCGACGTCACGCAGCTCAAGGACGTTCTGCATCGGCGCCTTCATGGCTCACTCGTAGCGCAGCGCTTCGACGGGATCGAGCTTGGCGGCGCGGCGGGCGGGATAGAGCGTTGCAAGGAAAGAAAGGGCAAGTGACATCACCGCGACGATCACCGTCTCGTGGACGTTCATCTCGGCCGGCAGTCGCGACAGGTAATAGAGCTCGGGCGAGAACAGCTCGGTGCCCGAGATCCAGGAGAAGAACTGCCGGATGCTCTCGATGTTGAGGCACACCACCACTCCGAGGATCAGTCCCGCCACGGTGCCCGCCACCCCGATCGCTGCCCCGGTCATGAAGAAGATCCGCTGCACCGATCCGCTGGTCGCTCCCATGGTTCGGAGGATCGCGATGTCGCGGCCCTTGTCCTTCACCAGCATGATCAGCCCTGAAATGATGTTGAGGGCAGCAACCAGGATGATCAGGGTAAGGATCAGGAACATGACGTTGCGCTCGACCTGAAGCGCATTGAAGAACGTCTCGTTGGTGCGCCGCCATGACAGGAACTGCAGGTCGGAGGTCTTGCCCTGCATGCCGGCGATCCGCTGCTCGACGGCATCCGGATTGTCGACCATCACCTCGATCGCGGTCGCCCCGCCCTCCTGCACGAAATATTCCTGCGCCTCCTCGAACGGCATGTAGATGACCGAGTTGTCGTAGTCGGACATCCCGATCTCGAAGATCGCCACCACCGGATAGGCGCGGATGCGCGGCGCCGATCCCATCACCGTCTCGGGTCCTTCCGGCGAGATCAGGGTCAGCGTGTCACCGAGCGAGAGCCCATGCTTCCACGCCAGGCGCCAGCCGACGGCGATGCCGCCCGATTTGTCGAAGCCGTCGAGCGTGCCGCGGAGCTTGGCATTGTTGACCGACGGCAGGGTCTTGAGATCGGCCTCGCGCATGCCGCGGACCAGCGCGCCCGTCGCCTGGCGCTGCGACGACACCATCACCTGCCCCTCGACATAGGGGATGGCGCTGGTGACCCCCGGCGCCGTCTTGAGCGCCGCAGCCGCCTGATCGTAATTGGCGATCGCGCCTGCCCTGTCCGACAGCACCGTGACATGGCCGGTGAAACCGAGGATCTTGCTGAGAAGCTCGGCGCGGAAGCCGTTCATAACCGCCATGACGATGATCAGCGTGGCCACCCCGAGCGCAATGCCGAGGAAGGAGAACCCGGCGATCACCGAGATGAAGCCTTCCTTGCGGCGGGCCCGCAAATAGCGCGCCGCGATCGTGCGCTCGAAGCCGCTGAACGGTGGCGCCTCGCCGACCTCCTTCACGAGCGCTCTCCAAACCGCGCTGGCAATGCATCGAGCGGCACCGTCTCACGCTCTCCGGTCCGCCGGTTCTTGAGCTCGATCACCCCGTCCTTGAGGCCGCGCGGCCCGACCACCGCCTGCCATGGCAGGCCGATCAGATCCATCGCGGCGAATTTGGCACCGGCCCGCTCATCGCGGTCGTCATAGAGAACTTCCGTGCCCTGGGACGTCAGCGCCTGGTAGAGCTTGTCCGCCGCCCGGTCGGTATCGGCATCGCCCGATTTCAGGTTGATCAAGCCGACGCGGAACGGCGCCACCGGCTCCGGCCAGATGATGCCGGCATCGTCATGCGATGCCTCGATGATTGCCGCCACCAGCCGCGACACGCCGATGCCGTAGGAACCCGAAAGCACCGGGGTCATCCTGCCGTCGGGGCCCTGCACCAGCGCGCCCAGCGGCTCGGAATATTTGGTGCCGAAGAAGAAGATGTGGCCGACCTCGATGCCGCGGCCGGTGAGCTGGCGGTTCTTCGGCACCCGTCGCTCGAACTCCGCCTCATCATGCTTGTCGTCGGTCGCGGCATATTTGGCGGTGAAATCGTCGACGACGCGGGCAACCTCGGCGACGTCATCATAGTCGATGTCGAAGGCCGACCAGTCCATGTCGTAGAAATCGCGGTCGAAGAACACCGCCGATTCGCCGGTGTCGGCGAGGATCAGGAACTCGTGGCTGTCCTTGCCGCCGATCGGTCCGGTCTCGGCCCGCATTGGCACTGCCTTCAACCCCATGCGCGCGAAGGTGCGTAAATAGGACACGAACATCTTGTTGTAGGAATGCTGGCCGCCCTCCCGTGTCAGGTCGAACGAATAGGCGTCCTTCATCAGGAATTCGCGACCGCGCATCACCCCGAACCGCGGCCTCACCTCGTCGCGGAACTTCCACTGAATGTGATAGAGGTTGCGCGGCAGATCCTTGTAGCTCTGCACGCCCTGCCGGAAGATGTCGGTGATCATCTCCTCATTGGTCGGACCATAGAGCATGTCGCGGTCATGCCGGTCCTTGATGCGCAGCATCTCCTTGCCGTACGCGTCATAGCGCCCCGATTTTCGCCAGAGATCGGCCGACTGGATGGTCGGCATCAGCACCTCGATGGCTCCCGCCCGGTCCTGCTCCTCGCGCACGATCTGTTCGATTCTTTGCAGGACTCTGAGGCCCAGCGGCAGCCAGGAATAGCTGCCGGCAGCCTCCTGGCGGATCATTCCGGCGCGCAGCATCAGCCTGTGCGAGACGATCTCCGCCTCCTTGGGATCGTCGCGCAAAATTGGCAGAAAATATCGCGAAAGTCTCATTGGGGTTGTGCTGGGCGGTTGTCGGACGACAGGCTTATAGACCGAAGAACGTCCCCCCTCAAAGCGCCACGCTGCCGTTGCGACATTGAAAACCTACAGGCCTATGACGATTCCATAATGACAATTCTTTGGCGTCTGCTAGAGTTGGCGCCAATTAAAAGGCATGGACAGTCTCGGTTCGATCACCGACCCAACGGTGGCGAGCGGTCCAAGTCTGGGGAGGAAGAGAAGTGTCGGGCGCGCCACGACCGAGGTCGTAGTGCCGCAGCCGCCCTCCTCCCACGGAGGCGGGTAGAGACCATAAGAACCCAAACTTGGAGCAAGGCCTAGGCCTTGCTCTTTGCTTTTGAAGAGGCCGGTTTGGCCAAACCCTTGACCCTCGGGAACAAAGCGTCCATCTCACCCCGCCATGGCCTCTCGCGTTCCGACCATAGGAATTGTCAGCCTCGGCTGCCCCAAGGCGCTTGTCGACAGCGAGCGCATCCTGAGCCGGCTGTCGGCCGAAGGATACCGCTTTTCCGCCGATTACCAGGGTGCGGATGCTGTCATCGTCAACACCTGCGGTTTCCTCGATTCTGCCAAACGCGAGTCGCTCGAGGCAATCGGCGAGGCACTCGCCGAGAACGGCCGGGTGATCGTCACCGGCTGCATGGGCCGCGACGCCGACCAGATCCGCGCCGCCCATCCTTCAGTCCTGGCGGTCACGGGTCCCCAAGCCTATGAGGAGGTGGTATCGGCGGTGCACGAGG
>JBKOZY010000150.1:0-2538 GCA_046726135.1 Pseudomonadota bacterium
GGCCCAGCATGACGCTGGCCGACACCCGCGTCACCGACCACAGGCTGCCGGCCAGCAGCAGTCCCGCCCATAGGAGCCCGGCGAGGCCGAGCGCCGACCAGGCGACCAGGCCCACGAGCAGCCCCGCAAGGCAGACGAGCAACAGCGTGTGCACCGCATTGCGCCGCTGGTGGCGGCGCTGCTGCGCAAGATTGACGGTGGAGAGAAGCGGTTTCATGGACAGGGGACCAGCAGCGATTCTCTATAAATTATGCATGATTATGGTTAGCGACCAGTATCCAAGTGCAGTGAAGGTTCGTTTCGTTCCGCCGGAGTGCGAAATCGCAGCAGCAGGGCTCGCTCACGCCGTTCGCTCCGGCGAGAAGTCGCCGACCTGCTGAAGGAACTCGGCAAGGCCGGGCTTCGGGCGCGTGATGAAGGGCAGGGGGCGGCAGATATCGAGGGCGGCGAGACCGATGCGCGCTGTCATGATGCCGTTGACCGCCCCTTCGCCAAAACGGGCCGAGAGCCGGCCGATCAGGCCACGGCCGAGCACGTGCTGCACGATGTTGTCGGTGAGCGCGAGTCCGCCGGTCACCGCCAGATGGCTCAGCACCATGCGGGCAAGCCGCAACGTCCCGATAAAGCCCGGGCGTCCACCATAGAGCGTCGCCAAGTCCCTGAGCATTCGGAGATTGATGGCCGCGACGAACAGGATGTCGAGCGCGGCCGCCGGCATGACAGCCGTCGTCAGGGTGACACGCCTGGAGCTCCGGGTGATGATCCGCCCCGCCGTTTCGTCGAGCCGGCTCACAATGTCGCGTTCGGCGATCCGGATCCGATCGGCCGGGTCCATGATGTCGTGCTCATGCCGGTCGAGATCGACGAGGGCCGCCGCAAGCTCCGGCCGTGCGCCATAGAGGCGTCGCAGATGGCGAAGTGCCTGCTGCGCTGCAGCGGCATCGCGTGCCGCGATCGCTCGGGCGGCATCGTCCTGAATCGAGCCGAGAGCATTCAGCCTGATGAGCCCGATCACCTCGCGAAGCAGGATCGCGACGAGGGCCAGCGCGATCAACCCGGCAAGCGACAGGGCGATCCCGCCGAGAACGACGGAGCGGGCGAACAGATCCTCGATGAAGCCAGTGACGGCGAAACCGGCCCAGAGCAGAATGAGCGTCGTGGCCGCCGAGACCAGCACGCTGCCCCATCGGAAGGAGCGGCTCAGGCCCAGCGGCTGCGGCTGGGTCGGCACAAGCGGCGGCTCAGGCAGGTCGGGCTCGAGCTCGATGTCCTCGGTTTCCAGCCGAAAGGCGGTGGGCCGGCGGGGGCTGGTCATCTGAAGCGGTCTCCGAGCAGGAATTCGAGGGCGCGATCGAGCCTGATATGGGGAAAGGCCGGGCTTGTCCGAAAGGGTAGAGTGCCGAGCTTGGGCGGCCGGAACCGCACGAAGCGGATGGTGCCAGCCATCGAGCCGTCAAGGGCCTGCGCCGGATCGGCCGGAAGGTCGCCCGGGAAGATCGCGGCCTCGGTCTCACCGTCGAACACCTCCTGGCCGATAACTTCGCCGGCTTCGGGCGTGCCGACGATGCATGGCAGGATGTCACCGCCTTGTCTGACCGTCGCCTCACGGGTCGCCCGGATCGCAGCAATCGCGGCAACGTCGAGCCGGGCACCGGAGAACTCGACCCGCTTGAGCGCGCGCTCGAGCACGAGCCGCAAGATCGCCTCGAGCCGGTCATGCGAGCCATGGTGAAGGAGATCGGCCTTGGTGGCGGCGAAGAGGATGCGATCGATGCGCCGGCCGGTGAACACCGACGACCAGGAATTGGCACCCTGCCGGAAACAGGCGAGCACTGCCGAGAGCGCGGCGGAGAGATCGGTAACCGCGGCCGGCCCGGCATTGAGCGCGGTCAGGAGATCGGCAAGCACGATCTGGCGATCGAGCCTGGCAAAATGATCGTAGAAGAACGGCCGCACGACATGAGCGACATAGCTGTCATAGCGCCGCTGCATCATCGCATGGAGCGAGCCGCGTCTGGGTGCTGGCCCTGGCGCGACCTCGAGCGGTGCGAAGGTGAGGAGGGGAGAGCCCTCGAGATCGCCCGGCATCAGAAAGCGGCCGGGCGGCAGCGACGACAGTGAGACATCGTCCTTGCGGCAGCGGGCGAGATAGGCGGTGAACAGCCGGGCGGCTTCCTGGGCGCTGGATTCGTTCGCTCGCGCCTCCGGCTCGAGCGTCGCCAGATAGGCGTGAAACTCGCCGGCGAGCGGCAGCCGGGCCCCCGTCCGGCTTTGCTGAAGCGTCGCCTGCGACCATTCCTCATAGCTCATCGACATGAGCGGCAGGTCGAGCAGCCACTCGCCCGGGTAGTCGACGATGTCGATATGGAGCTGGCCGCCATGGGTATTGCGGGCCAGAAGGCCCCGCGCCGTGTAGTCGACCGTCAGGCGCAGCTCGGAGATCCGGCGAGTCCCCTCCGGCCATGCGCGGTCGGCGCCAGTCAAGACGGCGACATGATCCTCGAAGGCAAAGCGTGGGACATCGTCATGGGTCTGGGG
>JBKOZY010000151.1:0-5395 GCA_046726135.1 Pseudomonadota bacterium
GATCCGGGTGCCGCAGTCGTCGAGCGCGTAGACCCGCCTGACCTTATAGACTCCGGTGTCGATATCGATGTCCATCACACAGATATAGGCGCCAAACGGATAGGTCATGTTGGGTGGGTCATAATAACTCACCGCTTCAAGACCCGGCTCCATCCCGGGCGGCGGCGAGTTGTAGGCTGCCCAGCACATGTCCTTCATCGAGAGGTACTTTTCCGGCAGACCTTTCACGCGGAAGCCATCGATGTCCCATTCGAGATCGTCCTCGTGGACCTCGAGCTTGTAGGCAGCGATCATCTGGGCCTTGGCCTTGATCTTGCGCGCTGCCATCGCGATGGCCGCACCGGCCACCGGCGTCGAACGCGAGCCATAAGTGCCGAGACCATAGGGCGCGGTGTCGGTATTGCCCTCCTCCACCATGATATTGTCGGCGGGTATGCCGATCTCGGTGGCAATGATCTGGGCCCAGGTTGTCTCGTGTCCCTGGCCCTGGCTCTTGGTGCCCATCCGGGCGACGCCGGAACCCGTCGGATGGAGGCGGATCTCGCAGCTGTCGAACATGGCGATGCCGAGGATGTCGCAGTTCTTCGATGGTCCGGCGCCGACGATCTCGGTGAAGAAGGAAACGCCGATGCCCATGATCTCGCGCGTCTCACCGCGTTTGAAGGCAGCGCGCTTTTCCGCCTGCTCGGCACGCAGCGCAGGGTAATTCACGGTCTCCATCGCCTTCCGCATGGCGGTATGGTAGTCGCCGGAGTCATATTCCCAGCCAAGGGCCGAGTGATAGGGGAATTGCTCGGGCTTGATGAAGTTCTTCAGCCGGAGCTCTGCCGGATCCATTCCGAGTTTCTGCGCCAGAATGTCCATCGCCCGTTCGATGCAATAGGCGGCCTCGGTCACCCGGAAGGAGCAGCGATAGGCGACGCCGCCAGGTGCCTTGTTGGTGTAAACGCCATCGACCGCGAGATGTGCCACGGGGAAATCATAGGAGCCGGTCACGATGTTGAAGAAGCCCGCCGGCCATTTGGAGGGGTCAGCGCAGGCATCGAACGCCCCATGGTCAGCCAGCACGTGGACCCTCAGCCCGGTGACCTTGCCATCCTTGTTCGCCGCGATCTCGGTCGTCATGTGGTAGTCGCGCGCAAAGGACGTCGCCGTGAGGTTCTCCATCCGGTCCTCGACCCATTTCACCGGCTTGCCGGTGACGATCGAAGCAACCGCCGAACAGATATAACCCGGATAAGCGCCGACCTTGTTGCCGAAACCGCCGCCGATATCGGGAGAGATGATGTGGATCTTCTGCTCCGGCAGCTTGGCGATCAGCGACACGACCGTGCGGATGACATGCGGCGCCTGGAAGGTCCCCCAGATCGTCAGCTCGCCCTTGACCTTGTCGAAGGAGCACACGCATTGACAGGTCTCGAGGGGTGCCGGGTGCGTCCGATGATAGGAGATGAGCTCCTTGATCGTCACATCCGCCTTTCGAAAAACCGCGTCGGTCAGGTCCTTGTCACCGACGGTCCATTCGAAAACATGGTTGTAATGCTTGCGCGGTCCGTGAGCGCCTTTGTTGTTGTCCTTGATGTCCTCGCGGAGCACCGGTGCGTCGGCATCCATCGCCCTGAAGGGGTCGATCAGAACCGGAAGCTCCTCATACTCGACCTCGACGGCATTGATGCCGTCGTCGGCCGCATAGCGGTCGGTGGCGACGACAAAGGCAACCTCCTGACCCTGGAACAGCACCTTGCCGTCAGCCAGGACCATCTGGACATCGCCGGCAAGCGTCGGCATCCAGGCAAGGTTGACGGTCTTCAGCGTCTCCGCGGTGATCACCGCAAGAACGCCGGGCACCTTCAGTGCCCTCTCAGCGTCGATCGACTTCACCCTGGCATGCGCATAGGGTGAGCGAACGAAATCGCCATGCAGCATGCCTGGCAGCTTCAAATCGTCGACATAATTGCCTTTGCCCTGGGTGAAGCGGATGTCCTCGACACGTTTGCGCTTGCAGCCCATGCCCTCCAATTTGGCCTCGCGTTCTTCCCGCGTCGGTCTCATGTCGTTCATTCCGCGGCCTCCTCAAACTCGGTGCCATTGATCTTGGCTGCTGCATAGCGGATCGCTTTGACGATGTTCTGGTAGCCGGTACAGCGGCAGAGGTTGCCGGAGATCGCGTAACGGATCTCCTCGTCGTCGGGGTTCGGATTCTCCTTCAGCAACCGGTGCGCACGCATGATCATTCCAGGCGTGCAGAATCCGCATTGCAGCCCATGCATCATGCGGAAGCCCTCCTGCAGCGCCGAGAGCGTGCCGTCGGAATTCGCCATCCCCTCGATCGTGGTGACCTCGCAACCATCCGCCTGAACCGCGAACATGGTGCAGCTCTTCACCGACATGCCATCGCAGTCGATGGTGCAGGCGCCGCAATGGGTGGTCTCACAGCCAATGTGGGTGCCGGTGAGGTGGAGATTTTCACGAATGAAATGAACCAGCAGCAGGCGCGGCTCGACAAGCCCATCCACTTGCGCGCCATTCACCATCATGCCGATCTGGGTTTTCTTCGCCTGGTTTGGCATTGGATCGCTCCTCAATGGGCCCGCTCGGCAGCGCGCTTCAATGCGCGCATCACCATGATGCCACCGACATGCTTTCGATACTCGGCCGGGCCACGGCCATCGGCAGCCGGCGCCATGATCGCCGTGGCGGCGGCTGCAGCGTTCTTGAGTGTCGAATCGTCGAGAGTCGTTCCGACGACCAACGAGGCGGCCTTGTCGGCGAGCAATGGCGTATCGGCGAGGTTGGTCAGCCCGATCGAGCAAGTCGAGACCTTGCCACCATCCGTCGTCAGCATGACGGCAGCCGCCGCGGTGGCATAGTCGCCGACCTTGCGCTTCAACTTCTCATAGGCGTATCCGTGACCGGCGGGCGGCACGGGAATCGAGACCGCGATCAGGATCTCGCCTGGCGCGAGCGCGGTGAAATAGGCCCCTTGATAGAAGTCGCGGGCGGCGACGGTGCGGGATCCGGCCGGGCCCTCAAGCAGATAATCGGCGTCGAGCGTCATCATCAGCGCCGGCAGGTCGTTGCCCGGATCGCCATTGGCGACATTGCCACCCACCGTGCCGCGATAGCGCACCTGCGGGTCGGCGACCATCAAGAGAGTCTCACGAAGGATCGGCACGGCCGACAGAACGAGGTCGACATGGAGCAGCTCATGCTGAGTCGTCATCGCCCCGATGACGATCCGGTCGGCATTGCGGCTTACGCCCTTGAGCGTGCCGATCCCGTGCAAATCAACGAGGTGCTCGGGGCTCGCGAGGCGCATCTTCATCATTGGGATGAGGCTGTGGCCGCCGGCAAGAGGCCGCGCGTCGTCACCCAAATCGGCGAGCAGCCTGACGGCTTCGGCAATGCTGTTCGGACGGTGATACGTAAAGGGTGCCGGTATCATGCTTCCTCCGAGTTCAGCGTCCGGTTAGCGGAATTCTCGTGTTTTCAGCGTAGGACGAGTGAGCGGCGCCGAAAAGAGGCGAAGTTGAACCACGACGAACCGTCCATTCCACATTGGCTGGTATGTTTCGGAAGCGCGCTCCAACCTGTGGTATGAGCCGTCGCCTGCTGCCAAGCTACTCCTCGCGAAGCGCCTTCAGCCGGACCAACCGAGGGACCGCGAGATCCAGGAATGCGCGGACGCTCGGCGCCATCAGCCGAGCGGTCGGGAACACGAAATGGACCGGAAGCGCCGGCGGCTCGAACGTCTTCAGAATTCTGACAAGCCTGCCAGACTTTATCGGCTGCTCGACCTGGTAGGACAGAACAGCCGCGATACCCCTGCCGCCCGCTGCCGCTTCGATGGCCACCTCCATCTGGTCGACCTGGAGACGCGACCTCAGCTTCACCGTCTGCGGCTTCGCGTTGCGAGCCTGAAACCGCCACTGAACGTCGCCGGGCTGGCTGGTGACTGCGATGATCTCGTGTCCAGCCAATGCTTCGGGCGCCGCCGGCATGCCGGCTTGCTTCAGATATCCGGGGCTCGCAACCAAGACGCGGCGAACGGCACCGAGCCGCCGGGCGACGAGCGTCGAGTGGGGAAGCTGCCCGATGCGCAATGCGAGATCGATGCCATCCTCCAGCAGGTCGACGAACCGATCCGACAGGTTGAGCTCGACCCGCGTCGAGCGATAGGTATCGAGGTAGGCGTTGACGAGCGGCATGATATGCATCCGACCGAACAGTCGCGGGGCCGAGATCCGCAGCCGTCCGGTGGGGGCAGCGGACTGACCGGCAACGTCCAGCATGGCATTCTGGAGATCGGGCAGGACGCGACGCAGGTGCTCTGCGAGGCGAATGCCCGCATCGGTCAGCGCCAGCTTGCGGGTCGTTCGTTCAATCAAGCGAACGCCGAGAGCAGCCTCGAGCTCGC
This sequence comes from Pseudomonadota bacterium, assembly GCA_046726135.1. Lineage (GTDB taxonomy): Bacteria > Pseudomonadota > Alphaproteobacteria > Rhizobiales > Aestuariivirgaceae > DATAFF01. The sequence continues at coordinate 4,418 of JBKOZY010000151.1, forward strand.
CAACCGCTCGGCTGGCGGTGGCGGGAGACTGGCCGATCCGGCGGGCTGCCGCGACGAACGTCCCGTGATCGACGATCGAAAGAAACAGTGCCAAGGAGTCGAGGCGATCCATTGTTGCAAGATCCGCAAGGGTCAATTTCAGCGTCGGCAGATTATCTCAGACCTTTGCGTAATCTATGTCCAGAATCGATTTCGACGCGATTTGGAGTCTCTCGATGAACCAGGCCAAATCCCATGCCAGCGACGTTGCATTCACGCCGACGGTGAAAGCCGTGCAATCGCGCAAGGGCTCGCGCGATTCCTATCGGCGGCTCGAGGAACGCGGCTCATGGAAGAGCCGCATCACGCCGGATCTCGCGGCCTTCATCGAAGCGCAGACCAGCGTGTTCCTGGCGACGGCGAACCGTCAGGGTCAGCCCTATGTGCAGCACCGCGGCGGGCCGGCCGGGTTTCTCAAGGTGCTCGACGACCGGACGATCGGATTCGCCGATTACGCCGGAAACCGCCAATATATCACGCTCGGAAACCTCTCCGAGAACCCCAAGGCACAGCTGTTTCTCATCGATTTCGCGTTTCGCCGGCGTATCAAGATCTGGGGTGAAGCGTGCGTCGTCGAAGGTGATGCGGAATTGACGGCAAAGCTGATGCCGGACGGCTACAAGGCGCGGCCTGAACAGGTCATCCTGTTCACCGTGTCGGCTTTCGACGCGAATTGCTCGCAGCACATTCCGCAGCGTTTCGAAGCGGCCGATGTCGCCGCCGCCATCGCAGAACGCGACAGAAGAATCTCGGACCTCGAAACCGAGCTCGCCCGGCTGCGCCCGCCCCCTCAATGAGAAAGGCCCTCGCGGGGGAGAGGGCCTTTCAGTCCGGCTCGCTTGTCGAGAGGGGATGGGGGGAGCCGGGTGGGGACGCTTCACTCAAATGTCGATGCAGAAGGCGGCGGCGCAAGGGTCGCGCATCAGCTCGATCTTGAGC
>JBKOZY010000152.1:0-4666 GCA_046726135.1 Pseudomonadota bacterium
GTGTGGCATTGCTCAACCGGCTGAAGCTCGAGGGCGCGGCCACCAAGGCCGACATCGTGCTCGGGATCGACACCAATCTGACGGCGGAGGCGGAAGCGACCGGCCTGTTCGCACCGCATGAGGTGACGTTTTCCGGCCTGACCGTGCCGGGCGGCTGGAGCGACAAGAGCTTCCTGCCGTTCGACTGGGGCTATTTCGCCGTGGTGTTCGACAGCGAGAAGCTCAAGCCCGACCAATTTCAGAGCCTCAAGGAATTCGTCGAAAAGCCGGGGCCGGAGAAGATCGTGATCGAGGACCCGCGCACCGCAACGCCGGGACTCGGGCTGCTCTTGTGGATCAAGGCGGTCTATGGCGGCCAGGCGAAGGACGCCTGGGAGAAGCTCAAGCCGCGGATTCTGACGGTGACGCCCGGCTGGTCGGAAGCCTATGGCCTGTTTACCAAGGGCGAGGCGCCGATGGTTCTGTCCTACACCACCTCGCCGGCCTATCACATGATCGCCGAGAGCACGAAGCGTTATCAGGCCTTCGCCTTCGCCGAGGGCCACTACATGCAGATCGAGGTGGCCGGCATGACCAAGAGCGCCAAGAACAAGGAGCTGGCACGACGCTTCCTCGCCTTCATGATCAGCCCGGGGTTCCAGGACCTGGTGCCGGAGACCAATTGGATGTATCCCGCCGGCCCGACATCGAAGCCGCTGCCCGCCGCCTTCGACACATTGGTCAAGCCGGCCAAGTCGCTGATCTTCAGCTCGGAAGAGGTGGCGCGGAATCGCAAGGCGTGGACGGAGGAGTGGCTTGCCGCCACCAGCCGCTGATTGGCGGCCTTTCGCCCATTGACCGGTGCGGCGGCGGCCGGCATCGCGGTCGTGGCAGTGGTGACGGCGCTGACGGCGGCGGCGTTCGTGCCGCTGCTCGGCCATGCACAGGCAGGCGCGGCTCTCCTCGATGTCCTGACTGCCCCCTATACGCTGCGGATCACCCGCTTCACCCTGCTGCAAGCCGGGCTGTCGACCCTCCTTTCGGTGGGGTTCGCCATCCCGCTCGCCCGCGGGCTCAAGCATCAGCAGCAGTTCATGTTCCGCGGCACGCTGCTGCGCCTGATGGCGCTGCCGCTCGGGCTGCCGGCGCTGGTCGGCGTGCTCGGCATCGTCGAGGTGTTCGGTCAGCGCGGCTGGGTCAACGGGCTGCTGGCGGGCCTGGGCCTCGACGGCCGCATCGAAATCTATGGATTGACCGGCATCCTGCTCGCCCATGTGTTCTTCAACATGCCACTCGCCGCCCGCATGGTGCTGTCGGGATTGGAGGCGATCCCCTATGAGAGCGAGCGCCTATCCGCCCAGCTCGGCTTCACGCATGGGCAGCACTGGCGCCATGTCGAATGGCCGGCGGTGCGCCAGGTCCTGCCCGGCACGCTGCTCCTGGTGTTCATGCTGTGCGCGGCGAGCTTCACCATCGTGCTGACCTTGGGCGGCGGCCCGTCGGCGACGACGCTTGAGGTGGCGATCTACCAGGCGCTGCGGTTCGACTTCGACCCCGGCCAAGCGGTGGTCCTGGCTCTGCTCCAACTCCTGCTGTGTGCCTCCTGCTATCTGCTGCTCAGCCGGCTCGGCACCGATGTCGATCCCGGCATGACGCTCGGGGCGAGGGCGCGACCGGGGTTTCGCGGCGGCGGTCGAAGGCTTGGCGACCGGCTGCTGATCGCGGTGGCCGGTGCGTTCATCGCGCTGCCGCTCGTCGCCATCGTGATCTCCGGCCTCAAGGCGCCGCTGGCGAGCCTGCTGGCGCAATCCGCGGTGTGGCAGGCAGCATCGACCAGCCTTGCGGTCGCGCTCGCCGCCACCGCACTGGCGATGATCGCCGCCTGGTCGCTCGCCGTGGCGCGGCGCGACACGCTGCGGATGCGCCAGCCGCCGGCCTGGCGGCTCGCGCTCGACAAGGTCGGCGGGCTCATCGCCGGTCTGACCTTGGCGATGCCGCCAATCGTGCTCGGCGCCGGCTGGTTCGTGCTGGCGCTCGGTTTCGAAGGACCGTTCTCGGTCGCGCCGGCCGCCGTGGTGGCGGGCAATGCGCTGCTGGCGCTGCCCTTCGCGGTGAGGATCATCGAGCCCGCCATGCTCAGCCATGCGCAAGCCTATGATCGGCTGGCATTGAGCCTCGGTCTCGAAGGAATGGCACGGCTCAGGCTGATCGATTGGCCGGTGCTCGGCCGCCCGGCCGGGCTCGCGGCGGCGCTGGCCATGGCGATGTCGCTCGGCGATCTCGGCATCATCACCTTGTTCGGATCGGAGGACTTCCTCACCCTGCCCTATCTGCTGCTGCAACGCATGGGCACCTATCGCACGACCGACGCGGCGGGGCTGGCGCTGATCCTCGGCGGCCTGTGCCTGGCACTGATCTGGACGGCGGAGTGGATGGCACGGCCGACACAGAGGCGTGTGCCGTGACACCGCCCGGCATCGTGCTCGATCATGTGCGCTTCGACTATGACGACATGCGCATGCTGTTCAGCGCGGTGATTCCGGCGGGCGCGTTTCTGGGCGTGATCGGGCCGAGCGGCGCCGGCAAGTCGTCGCTGCTCAATCTGATCGCCGGCTTCGAAGTGCCGCTGTCGGGACGAATCCTGATGGAAGGAGTCGATTATAGCGGCGCGCCGCCGCAGGACCGGCCGGTGACCATGCTGTTTCAGGAGAACAATCTCTTCTTCCATCTCGATGTCTTCACCAATGTGGCGCTCGGCATCTCGCCATCGCTCAAGCTCGGCGACCAGGATCGTGCCACGCTTGCCGCGGCACTGGCCCGGGTGGGCTTGAGCGGGATGGAGCGGCGGCTCCCGCGCGAATTGTCGGGCGGCGAGCGCCAGCGCGCCGCCATCGCCCGCGCGCTGGTTCGCCGGCGGCCCATTCTCCTGCTCGACGAGCCCTTTGCGGCGCTCGGGCCGGCGCTGCGCCACGACATGCTGCGGCTGGTCCGCGACCTGCGCGACGAGCGGGGGCTCACGGTCATTTTCGTGACCCACAATCCGGGCGATGCCGAGCGCGCTGCCACCCACACGGCCTTTGTCGAAGGCGGGCATATCATTGCGCTCCGTCGGACGGTGGAATTCTTTGCGACTCGCGACCTTCCGGGACTTGCCGACTATCTCGGGGAATGAACCCGGCGCCTCATGGCAGGCGTGATCACGGCGTCCTTGCCACAACCGGCGAGCTGTGAGATGTCCCGGGCTTGCGCAAATTGTCGAGGGTCAACTCATGAGTGTTTCCCGCGGTCGCAAGGTGCTGGCAACGCCCGGGCCAACGATCCTGCCGGATGAGGTGCTGTCGGCGATGCACCGCCAGCCGATCGACCTCTATGGCAGCGCGATGGAGGACATCACGCAAGGATGCCTCGCCGACCTGCGCTCGCTCTTCGGCACCAAGGACAGCGTCTACATCTACACGGCGAACGGCCATGGCTGCTGGGAGGCGGCGCTGACCAACATCCTGTCGCGCGGCGACAAGGCATTGGCGCTGGAAAGCGGCTTGTTCGCCACCGCCTGGGCGGATCTCGCCCGCGCACTCGGCATCGATGTCGAGGTCCTTCCCAGGGATCCGCGCCGGGCGGTCGATCCGGCGGCGCTGGAAGAGCGGTTGCGGGCGGATCGCGACCACCGGATCAAGGCGGTCCTCGTCGTCCAGGTCGACACCGCTTCGAGCGTGGTCAACGACATTCCGGCGATCCGCGCGGCGATCGATGCGGCCGGCCATCCGGCGCTGTTCCTGGTCGATGCGATCGCGTCGCTCGCGACCATGCCGTTCACGATGGACGACTGGCGGGTGGATGTCGCTCTCGGCGCCGCCCAGAAGGGGCTGATGCTGCCGCCGGGCCTTGCCTTCGTGGCGGCGGGCCGGCGCGCCCAGGAGGCCCGGCGGTCGGCCGATCTCGTCACCCGCTATTGGGACTGGGTGTTCCGCGACGGCGAGGAGAACTACATGAAACATTGCGGCACCGCGCCCGAGCATCTGATCTTCGGGCTTCGGCAGTCGCTCGATCTTCTGGCGGAGGAAGGGTCGTCTGCGACCTTCCGACGGCACCAGTTCCTTGCCGATGCCGTGCGCGAGGCGGTGTCGGTGTGGTCGCAGAGCGGGGCGCTCGAGTTCAACATCATCGAGCCGGCGCAGCGTTCGAATGCCGTCACGACCGTTCTCACCCGCGGTTTCGACCCGCTCGATCTGCAGAATTGGTGCGACAGCGTCTGCGGCGTGGCGCTCGGCACCGGCATCGGCAGCTTCTCAGGCACAGCCTTTCGCATCGCCCATATGGGCCATATCAACGCGCCTTCGATCCTCGGCGTGCTGGGATCGGTGGAAGCGGGGCTCACGGCCTTGCGAATCGGCAAGGTCGCCGGCGGGGTGAGCGCGGCGAGCGCGCTCTTGGGAAGAAACATCGGGCGAGGCTAATCGGGCGGGCGCCGGCGGGGACGGTGCTCGGCGAGGATCACCATCAAGCCGGCGGCGATGACGATGGTGGCGCCGATCAGCACATGCACGGACGGATGCTCGCCGAAGATGAACCAGGCGACGATGAGCACCCAGATCATCTGGGTGTAGTCGAAGGGAGCGATGGTCGAAGCATCGGCATAGCGGTAGCTCTGTGTCAGCAACAGCTGGCCGACGCCACCGAACAGGCC
>JBKOZY010000153.1:0-11296 GCA_046726135.1 Pseudomonadota bacterium
GACCGGAGGACGATCGTTCATGTAAGGAAAGGACGCAGGGCGATGCCGTTCGCCTCGAGAGCGCCGCGCAGGGCCCGGGCGATGCGGACCGCGCCGGGATTGTCGCCATGGATGCAGATCGAATGGACGGCGAGCGCGACCGGCGATCCGCCGACTGTCGGCATCCTGCCGCTGTCGAGGAAGCCGAGGAGGCGCGATGCTGCGGCCGCCTCGTCATGGATCAGGTCGCCGGGGGTGCCGCGGGGCACCAGGCGCGCGGCCGGCGTGTAGCCGCGATCGGCAAACACCTCGCTATAGACCGGAAGGCCGCGCCGGCGCGCCGCGATTTCGAGCTCGGTTCCCGAGATGGCGAGAACGGCGAGGTTGGGATCGATGGCTTCGACCGCGGCAACGATGGCATCGGAGATCTCGGCGTCGTCGCAGGCGCGGTTGTTGAGCGCACCATGCGGCTTGACATAGCGGACCTCCGTGCCGGCCAGCTTTGCCATGGCGATCAGCGCGCCGATCTGGGCGGCGGCGAAGCGGGTGATCTCGGCAGGCGTGTAGGGCAGGTCGCGGCGTCCGAAATTCTCCCGGTCCGGGTAGCCCGGATGGGCCCCCACCACAACGCCGCGCTCGCGGGCAAGGCACAGCGCGCGGTACATGGTCTCAGGGTCGCTGGCGTGGCCACCACAGGCGATGTTGGCGCTGGTGACCAGGGACAGCATGGCGGCGTCATCGCCGATCGCATAGGGGCCATAGCCCTCGCCGAGGTCGGAGTTCAGATCGACGCTTCTGGTCGCCGCGGCCATTGTCCGAAGCCCATCGTTTGTGCCCGGCGGCAAGCTATCCACAATCGCGGGGGCAGGACAAGGCTCGCCGACGTGCTAATATCGGCCCTTCCGCGACCAGCCAACGGGGCGACGACAGAGGGCGCGTCATGAAATCAATCATCGTGCCGGTCGAGCGCACCCCGCAATTGCAGGCCCAGCTCGAAACCGCAATTCTCCTGGCGCGCAGATCCAGCGGACATATTGCCGGGGTGGCGCCGCGGTCGGATTTCCGCAGCGTCATCATCGGTGCCGGGGGCATCGGCGCGGTCGCGCCGATCCCGTTCGAGGATTTCGACGAGCAGGACCGGGCGCGGGCCGAAGACATCCATGCGAGCTTCGTCAGGATCATGGGAGCGGCCGGCGTGCCGCTGCAGGACCGGCCAGCGCCGGCACCGTCGGTCGCGGCAAGCTGGATCGAGCGGGTCGAGCCCGGCGATCTGGCGATCGGCCGGATGGCCCGGCTGTTCGAGGTATCGGTGCTGGCGCGGCCAGGAAATGGCGATCAGGCGCCGCGACGGGAGCTGCTCGAGACCGTGCTGTTCGAATCCGGGCGGTCGCTGATCATGGCGCCGCCATCGCCGCCGGCGCGCATCGGCAACAATGTCGTCATCGCCTGGAACGGCAGCACCGAGACTGCGCGGGCAATCAGCTTCGCCATGCCGCTGCTCAAAGCAGCCGAGCGGGTGCTGGTGGTTACCGTCGAGGGCGGGATGGTGGAAGGACCGAGCGGTGCCGAGCTCCGGAGCGCGCTGCTGCTCGCCGGGATCACGGCGGAGTCGCGGCATTCGGAAGCCGGCAGCCAGGCGACAGGCAAGGTGATCCTCGACCTGTGCAAGCGCGAGGGCGCCGATCTCCTGATCAAGGGTGCCTATACCAACAGCCGGCTCAGGCAGCTGATCTTCGGCGGCGCCACCGACCACATATTGGTCAACGCCACACTGCCGGTGCTCTTTGCCCATTGAGCGCGACCATCGGCCGGCGCGGGGTCGCAGGGCAGGATCGGCGCGGGCGGGCGAGCCCGCCAGGCGCGATCACAGCCAACTCAGGCGATCGGTGGCACCGATCGATGTGCTTCCCGCCGGCCATATCGAGGCCATTCACGAAGCATCGCTCCGGCTGATCGAGACCATCGGCATCGAGTTCATGGGCCAAGCGGCGCGCGACCTTCTGAGGCGGGCCGGGGCGGCGATCGATGACGAGAGCGGTGTCGTTCGCATCGACCGGGAGATCGTGCGGCAAAGCCTGGCGCTGGCGCCGCAGCGCTTCACGCTCACACCGCGCAACAGCGCGCGGCAGATCGCGCTCGGCGACAATCACGTCAATTTCAGCCTGGTCGCAGGGCCGCCCTTCGTGCATGACAGCGTGCAGGGGCGGCGGGGAGGAAACCTGGCGGATTACGAGCGCCTGATCCGTCTCGCCCAAAGCTTCGACATCATCCATTATATCGGCAACCAGCCGACGGTGCCGCTCGAGCTGCCGGCCGAGACCCGCCATCTCGATTGCTATCGTGCCAATATCGTCAACAGCGACAAGGTCTTCCACTGCACTGCCATCGGTGCGGAGCGGGCGCTCGACGGCATCGCCATGATGGCGATTGCGCGCGGGATCGGCCGCGAGGAGATGGCGGCGAGCCCGGGGGTGCTGACCATCATCTCGGTGAACTCGCCGCGCCGGTTCGACGAGGCGATGACCGATGGGCTCGCGGCCATGGCCGAGTGGGGCCAGGCAGTCTGCGTCACGCCCTTCACGCTGATGGGTGCGATGACGCCGGTGACGATCACGGCGGCGCTGATCCAGCAGAACGCCGAGGCACTGGCCGGCTTGACACTGACGCAACTTGTGCGGCCCGGCGTGCCGGTGATCTATGGCGCCTTCACCTCCAATGTCGACCTCAGGTCGGGCGCTCCAGCCTTCGGCACGCCGGAGAATGTCATCGCGACGCTGGCGGCCGGGCAATTGGCACGGCGCTATGGGCTGCCCTATCGGGCGAGCAATTCCAATGCCGCCAATGCGGTGGATGCCCAGGCCGCCTATGAGTCGATGAACTCGCTCTGGGCATCGGTGATGGGCGGGGCGCATCTCGTCTATCACGGGGCGGGATGGATGGAAGGCGGCCTCCAGGCGTCGTTCGAGAAGGTGGTGGTCGATGTCGAGATGATGCAGATGATGGCGGAGATCGTGACGACGCCGGTGCTCGACGATGTCGAGGAGGTGCTGCAGACGATCGCCGAGGTGCCGCCGGGCGGTCATTTCTTCGGGGCGGCCCATACGCTCAAGCGCTACCGCCGCGCGTTTTACGAGCCGTTGGTATCGGACTGGCGCAATCACGGCGCGTGGAGCGAGGCGGGATCGCCGACGGCGATCGACCGTGCCCGTTCGATATGGCAGGAAAAGCTCGACGGGTTCACCCCGCCGCCGCTCGACAAGGACGTGCTGGAACGGCTCGATGCCTATGTGGCGGAGCGCAAGCTCGCGCTGACGGGGAGTTGAGCTCGTTCAGCGGCTGTGGCGCTCGGCATAGGCGACGATGCGGCGCAGGGCCGCGGTCAGCGTGTTCTCGGCGACAGTGAGGCCAAGCCGGACGTGGCCCGCGCCTGACGGCCCGAAGACCTCGCCCGGCATCACCGCGACATCCGATTCCTCGAGCAGACCCAAGGCGAAGGCTTCACCCGACAGACCGGTCGGGCGGATGTCGGCAAAGACGAACATGCCGCCCTCGGGCATGCGGGCGCGAATGCCGGGGCGGCCGTCCAATGCCGAGACGATCATTTGGGCGCGGCTCTCATAGGCGCGTCGCATGGCCTCGACCTCGGGGAACTCGCGCCCGAGCGCAAAGGCGGCAGCGTCCTGGATGAAGGGCTGGGTGCCGAACAGCATGACCTCGGAGATCGCCTGCATGCGGGCGGAGAACTCCTCAGGGCCGACGGCCCAGCCCGCGCGATAGCCGGTCATGGCGTGGGATTTCGACAGAGACGAGACGACGACGGTGCGCTCGGCGAAGCCGGGCTCGTCGAAGGGCGAGGCGAAGCGGCGGTTGCCGAACACCAGAGCGCCATAGACCTCATCGGACACGATCCACAGATCGTGCCGGTGGCAGACCTCGCCGATCGCCAGGACCTCGTCGCGGGACAGCACGGCACCGGTCGGGTTGGACGGGCTGTTGAGCAGCAGCACGCGGCTTTGCGGCGTGATGGCGCGCTCGAGATCGGCGGCAGAGAGGTGAAAGCCGGTCTCAGGGGTGAGGCGCACCGGCACGAGGCCGGCGCCGGTGGCGGCGATCACCCCGTCATAGGTGACGTAATAGGGCTCGGGCACGATGACCTCATCGCCAAGCGAGGCGAGGGTCAGCATGGCGGCGCAGAGGGCATTCTGGGTGCCGGAGGTGAAGATCACCTGCTCCGGCACGATCTTGCGACCGGTGCGGCGAGAATAATGGTCGCAAATGGCAGCAATGACCGGTGGCTCGCCACGGCCATTGGAATAGCGGGTCCGGCCGGCGCGCAGCTGGCGAACCGCTTCCTCGACAATGGCGTCCGGCGCCTGGCGCTCGGGCTCGCCGATCGACAGGAAGAGCACGTCGTCGCCGCGCAGAGCTTTTTCACGGGCACGGAAGTGTACGTGCCATTTCTCCGCGCCGAGACCGGCGAGGCGATCGGTCATGGGTGCATATCGCATGGTCGAAGCTTCTAGAGCATGGCAGACCGACCTGTCGAGAGCGCGCGAAGGGCTTTGGGTTTTGCCAAACTGATGTCAAAGTCGTGGGAATGGTTGAGGGCACGCAGATGACCCCGGCACTTCCCCGCGTCACCTATTCCAATATCGCCGCCGATTTCACCCCGCTTCACGACTGGCTCGACCAGGCGATGAGAGCCTTTCGCATCGATGTGCTCGGCCGGGCCTGGCCGAACATCGTCAATGGGCGACAGGATGTGAGCGGGCGGGCCTATGAGGTCTTTTGCCCGTTCGACCGCGAGCTCCTGGTGGCGCGGGTGGTCGAGGCCGACAAGAAGGCGGTGAAGGCGGCGGTCGAGGCGGCGCGGGCGGCGTTTCCCGGATGGAGCGGGCTTGCCTATGCGGAGCGGGTCGAGGCGATGCGGCGGCTCGCACGGGCGCTCGAAGCAAGGAAGTATCAGCTTGGCATGGCGGCGATGTTCGAGGTGGGCAAATCGCGGCTCGAGGCGATCGGCGAGGCGGAGGAGGCGGTCGATCTCATCGACTGGTATTGCGACGAGATGGAGCGCAATCACGGCTTCGAGCGGCCGATGAGGCGGGCGGTTCCGCAGGAGGAGACGCAGTGCCGGCTGCGCCCGATCGGGGCCTTCGCGGTGATCGCACCGTTCAACTTTCCGGTAGCGCTCGCCTGCAACATGCTCGGCGCCTGCCTGATCGCCGGGAACACGGCGGTGTTCAAGCCGTCGCCAGGGGCGGGTCTGACCGGCAGCCTGATCGCCGACGCGGCGAAGGCGGCAGAGCTTCCGGAAGGTGTCCTCAACCTTGTCTGCGGCGAAACAACCGGCGAGATCCTCGTCGACTCGCCGGGGATCGACGGCGTGGCGTTCACCGGCAGCCATGAGGTCGGGATGAAGATCTTCCGAAAATTTGCCTCGGGTGCCCACATGCGGCCGGTGATTGCCGAGATGGGTGGCAAGAATCCCGCCTATGTGACGGCGCTGGCGGATCTCGATGCGGCAGCGGAAGGGGTGGCGCGGTCGGCCTTCGGTCTGTCGGGCGAGAAATGCTCGGCCTGCTCGGTCGTCTATGTCGACCGGCGTGTTGAATCGGCATTTCTCAAGCAATTGAGGAACAAGACACAGGCGATGAAGATTGGGACGCCGGAAGAACGGGCGACATTCATCGGCCCGGTGATCGATGAAGCAGCGGTGGAGCGATACGACGCGATCGTGCGTTCGGCTCGCCAGGTCGGGCGGATCGTCCATGGCGGGAACCGAGTCCGCAGCGGCGCGCTTGCTCGTGGGTTGTTTGTCGAGCCGACAATCGTTGCGGATCTTCCATGCGACCACTGGCTCAATCGCGAAGAGGTGTTCCTGCCGTTCCTTTCGGTGCAGGGCTTCGAGCGATTGGAGGACGGCCTGGTCCTCGGAAACGGCGTCAATTACGGACTTACCGCCGGGCTTTACAGCCAGGATCCCGACGATATCGAGCTGTTCAAGACGAAGGCCCAGGCAGGCGTGCTCTACGTCAACCGACGCTCCGGGGCGACGACCGGCGCGTGGCCGGGGTACCAAACTTTCTGTGGCTGGAAAGGCTCGGGCGTGGACGGCAAAGGAGGGCTCGGCCCGTGGACCATACCGCGCTACATGCGCGAGCAGAGTCTGACATTGATGCACGTGCAGTGATATCTGCTGCCCCGCACAACGACACTGCCTGCGGCATTGTCACAGATCGAGATCGCAGTCCCTTTACAATCGGTTGGGTGCACCTCATTTTGTGTCGCGCTGCAACAGTGCTGTTGCAAGGATGGTGCATAAGGTTGCACCGGGGAGAGATGGTTCCGGTCGAGGCAGAAGGCTCCTCCTTCAAATTTTGGTCCAATTGGTCGTTTAGCAGGTCATCGCATCAGCGGGGACATCATCGACGGGGAATGAGGCGCATGGCTGCTTCGCGGCGCGGCTTGCTTTTTGCGATCGTGGGCGTGCTGACCGCGGCGCGATTCGGCTTCACAGGCGCCCTGAGCGCGGCCGCCGCCGAGGTGTTCGGACCCGAGGTTCCGATCGGCGACGACCATGTGATCGGGCTGGCGCGCGAGCTCTCCAAGCAGCCCTTTGTGGCGCCGCCCGTCGACCTGCCGCCGCCGCTGAGCGACATCGGCTATGACCTCTACCGATCGATCCGATTTGATCCCAATCGGATGTTCTGGCGCGAGGAGGCGGGCTTCGCCTTCGATCTCCTCCATACCGGCTTCGTGTTCCGCATGCCGGTCGAGATCTATGTGGTGAGCGACGGCAAGCAGCGGCGAATCAGCTACGACCCGACGCTGTTCGACTTCTCCGGGCTGCCGGCCGCCCCCGATCCCAAGGGAGCGGGCGTCGGCTATTCGGGTCTGAGGCTGCGTTATCCGCTGAATCAGCCCGGCGTGCTCGACGAGTTCTGCGTATTCCAAGGCGCGAGCTATTTCCGTGCCATCGGCAAGGGCCAGATCTACGGCCTGTCGGCACGTGGGCTCGCCATCGACACGGCGCAGCCCAAGGGCGAGGAGTTTCCGGCGTTTCGCGGCTTCTGGATCCGGATGCCGCAACCCGGCGCCATGGCGGTCGTCGTCGACGCGCTGCTCGACAGCCAGAGCGTCACCGGCGCCTACCGCTTCACGGTGCGGCCGGGCGAGACCACCCAGGTCGATGTCGAGCTGACGCTGTTTCCGCGGACCGACGTCGCCCATGTCGGGGTGGCGCCGCTCACCAGCATGTTTCTGTTCGATGCGATCGATCGGACGCGGTTCGACGACTACCGGGCGTCGGTCCATGATTCGGACGGGCTCGCCATGCTCACCGGCCGCGGCGAATGGCTGTGGCGGCCGTTGTTCAATCCGCAGACGCTGCAGATCTCGGCCTTCGTCGATCATGGCCCGCGCGGCTTCGGCCTGATGCAGCGCAAGCGCGAGTTCTCCGACTACCGCGACCTCGAGGCGCGCTATGAGCGGCGCCCGGCGGTGTGGGTGGAACCGGTCGGCGACTGGGGGGCCGGCCATGTCGAGCTGGTCGAGATCCCGTCGGGAAGCGAGGTCAACGACAATATCGTGGCCTATTGGCGGCCACGCGATCCTTTGGGGGCCGGCCGCGAGGTCAGGCTCACCTATCGGCTTTACTGGGGTGATGGCCGGCCGCTGCAGGGGCCACCACCGCTCGCGCGGGCACAGTCCTCGATGTCGGGGGGCGCACATCACCGGGACGGCGAGCGGCGGCTCTTCGTGATCGAGTTCACCGGCGGCAATCTCGAGGGAGAGATCAAGGCCGAGGTGAGCACGGGACAAGGGCAGGTCAGCAACATTGTGTCGCAGCCCAACCCTGAAACCGGAGGCATTCGCGTGCATTTCGAACTGGATACGGCGGGTTCGCCACTCGCGGAACTGCGGGCACGGCTGGTCAAGGGGAATGAACCGGTGTCCGAGACATGGCTTTACAGGTGGACGACGTGATGTTGAGGGTCTCTCCCGACGAGGCACAGGCTGTGTCGCAGGATGCGGTCTTCATGCCCCCTGAAACGCCGCTGGACATGCCGGCCCAGGACCTCGCATTCTGGCCGCCCGGAAAGGCGATCACCCGGTGGCGGACCAGTCGCCAGGTCATCGCGGCGCGGCTGTTCGTGTTCATCTTCGCGGCACTCCTTACCGGCTTCGGCACCTATGAGATCTATCATGTGGTGGCATCGAGCGGAGCATCATGGCTGCAGGGCCTGTTCGCGGTGGTGTTCGCGCTGACCTTCGCCTGGATCGCATTCTCCTGCGCCACCGCGCTGATTGGCTTCTGGCGGGTTATCACGGGGCGACGGGTACGGGCGCCAACCGGCGGGGCGCTCGGACGGAATGCGATCCTGATGCCGGTTTATAACGAGGATCCCGAGCCCGTCCTCGAAATGCTGGAGAACACCGGCTTCGATCTCGCCGCCGCGGGCGTGGCGAAGGACTTCGACATCTTCATCCTGTCGGACACGCGCGACCTCGCGGTTGCCGATCGCGAGCTTCATTGCTTCCAGCGGTTGCGGCAACGGCTCGAGGGACGGGTCAATGTCCATTACCGTCGGCGGCTCGAGAACCGCCACCGCAAAGCCGGCAACATTGCCGATTGGGTGACGCGGTGGGGCGCGGCCTATGACCACATGATCGTGCTCGATGCCGACAGCACGGTGAAGGCTTCGACATTGATCGCGCTGGCACGGGCGATCGCCGCCGATCCGACGGCCGGCATCGTGCAGAGCGTGCCGCACCTCTTCAACCGGGTGACGCTGTTTGCCCGCATCCAACAATTTGCCGGCCGGATCTATGGCCCGGTGGTGGCCGAGGGGCTGGCCGCCTGGCATGGCCGCGAAGGCAATTACTGGGGCCACAATGCCGCGATCAGGGTGAAGGCGTTCGCCGAGGCGGCGGGGCTGCCGGAGCTCTCCGGCCGCAAGCCGTTCGGCGGTCATATTCTCAGCCACGATTTCGTCGAGGCGGCGCTGGTGCGGCGGGCCGGCTATGCGGTGATCATGATCCCCGCGCTTGAGGGCTCCTATGAGGAATGCCCGCCGACGCTGATCGATCTTGCGGTGCGCGACCGGCGCTGGGCGCAGGGAAATCTGCAGCATATGAAGGTGGTGGGCGCCAAGGGACTCCACTGGGTCAGCCGGGTTCACCTGATCCAGGGGATCATGTCCTATCTCGCATCGCCGCTCTGGCTTCTGCTGATGGTGTTCGGCCTGCTCCTGTCGCTGCAGGCGCAGTTCACCACGCCGGATTATTTCCCGGACGGGTTCTCGCTCTTTCCGTCCTGGCCGGTGTTCGATCCGGAGCGGGCGCTCAGGCTGTTCGGTCTCACCATGGTGGTGCTGTTCACGCCGAAGGTGCTGGGGCTCGTGGCGGCGCTCGCCGACCAGGAGTTCAGGCGGCTATCGGGCGGCAGTCTCGGACTGATCGCCAGCTTCATTGCCGAATCGGTGCTGTCGGCGCTGATCGCGCCAGTGACGATGCTGACCCAGAGCCATGTGGTGCTGGATATCCTGCTTGGGCGCGACTCCGGGTGGAACCGGCAGAACCGGGCGGATGGCGCCATCGCCTTCTCGGTCGCGGTCACGCGGTCGACCCGCCATCTGGTGACCGGCGCGATCATCAGCGTGCTGGCTCTCATGGTGTCGCTCGACACCTTCCTGTGGATGCTGCCGATCGCGCTTGGCCTGCTGCTGTCGGCGCCGCTGATCTGGTGGACGAGCCTCACCAGCGCCGGCCTCGCGGCACGGCGCTCGCGGCTGTTCCTGATCCCCGAGGAGTCGGCGGCTCTGGGCGTCGTGTCGCCAGTGCCGCCGCCGGCCGAGCCGGCCCGGGTGGCATGACATCTCGGCTCTATCCTGTTCAACGGCGCAAACAGGCAGTCGGCAAACAGGCAGTCGGTAATAAGTAGTGTACTTGCCTACTGCCTACTGACTTCAGCGGCAGGCTTCCCCATGAGCGATCTCGAACTCGATCGTCGCGATCAGCAGCGGCTCGACGGCGCCGAAGGCCCGGCGCTGCAGCTGGCGATGGAGCTCATCGTCAAGGCCGCGGCGGTGCTCGGGGCACGGCAGCTCATACCGGTGTCGTTCGCCCATCTCGATTCCTGCTTCTATGCCGGCGAGGCGCATGTCGACTTCGCGCAATATCTCGTCGATCACGGTGCCCGTCTCGCCATCCCGACCTGGACCAATAGCGGGCTCGTCAGCCTCGCCGATCCCGATCCCGGCCGCGAGGCGCACGACCCGCAGGCAGCGGCAGGGGCGAAGCGCCTGATGGCGCTCTACGAGGCGCTGGGGGCCAAGCCGGTGTGGACCTGCGCTCCCTATCAGCTGCCGGGCGGACCTCAATTCGGGGCGCAGATCGTTGCGGCCGAATCCAATGCGGTGGCCTATTACAATGCGGTGGTCGGGGCGCGGACCAACAAATATGGCGATTATCTCGATGTCGCCTGCGCGCTTGTCGGCAAGGCGCCCGATGCCGGCCTCCATCGCGACGAGGCGCGTCGCGGCGCGGTGCTGTTCCGGATCGCCGACGATGTGCCGTTGCGGTTCCGGCGCGAAAACATCTTCCACCATCTGCTGGGCCATCATGTCGGGCTGGTGGCCGGGCGCCGCATTCCGGTGATCGATGGGCTTGATCGCAGCGCGAAGCTCGAGGACCTCAAGGCGGTGAGCGCCGCCGTGGCAGCGGCCGGCGGCGTCGAGCATTGGCATGGCATCGGGGTGACGCCGGAAGCGCCGACGCTTGATGCCGCCTTCGGGGGACAGCGTCCGATGGCGGTTCACATGGTCGATGCGGCGGCGCTGCTGAGCGCACGCGATGCGCTGTCGCCGGCGGGCGCGGGAGCGATCGACATGGTGGCGCTCGGGACACCGCATTTCGGCATTGGCGAGTTCGCCGCGCTGGCACGTTTGCTCGCGGGGCGGCGGATTCATCCCGGGTTGAGTCTGGTGGTCTCGACCAGCCGCATCATCAAGGGGCTGGCGGCGGAGCAGGGTCACCTCGCGGTGGTCGAGCGTGCCGGCGGGCGGGTGATGACCGACAGCTGCAGCTATTACGGTCCGCCGCTCACCGGCGCCCAGGGGCGGGTGATGACCAACGCCGCCAAATGGGCCTATTACGCGCCGGGGATGATCGGCGTCAGCGTCTGTTTCGGAAGCTTGAGCGAATGCGTCGAGTCGGCGGTGCGTGGAGCGGTGTGGCGCGACCCGGAGCTCTGGCAGGGATTGGGTGGGCTCCCGGGGGCCCCGGCAGCGCCGGCGGCGGACGCACCGATCAAGGC
>JBKOZY010000154.1:0-4422 GCA_046726135.1 Pseudomonadota bacterium
CGATATCGTCGAGCGTTCCCACCGCGATCTCGAGGAGATTTTCAGGCAATCGGAACGATTGGACCCGTCATCTTGAGACCTCCTGCCACCGGAATTGCGTGAAATACCGTGGCACGCTGTGCAATATAATGCCCCCGACACCGGACGAAAAGGCCTTGGATGCCGCTTCTCGCCATCGAAAATCTCTGCGTCGACTTCACCACCAGCGCCGGCGATTTCCGCGCCGTCGACCGGGTTTCACTGGCTCTTGAGCCGAGCGAGGTGCTGGCGATCGTCGGCGAATCCGGCTCCGGCAAATCGGTGTCCATGCTGGCGGTGATGGGCCTCCTCCCCTGGACTGCCAAGGTCACCGCCGATCGCATGGAGTTCGACGGCATCGACCTTCTCGCCATCACGACGCGCGAGCGCCGCCGCATCATCGGCAATGACATGGCGATGATCTTCCAGGAGCCGATGTCGAGCCTCAATCCCTGCTATACCGTCGGCTTTCAGCTGACCGAGACCCTGAAGGTCCATCTCGACATGGGCAAGGCCGAGCGCCGCGCCCGTGCTGTCGATCTGCTCCGCCAGGTCGGCATCGCCGATCCCGAGCGGCGCCTCGGCGCCTTCCCGCATCAGCTTTCCGGCGGCATGAGCCAGCGCGTGATGATCGCCATGGCGATCTCCTGCAATCCTCGCCTCCTCATTGCCGACGAGCCGACGACCGCGCTCGACGTGACCATCCAGGCGCAGATCCTCGACCTCTTGCTCAAGCTGCAGCGCAACACCGGCATGGGTCTCGTGCTCATCACCCACGATATGGGCGTCGTCGCCGAGACCGCGCAGCGCGTCTCGGTTCATTATGCCGGCCAGAAGGTCGAGGAGCAGAATGTCGTGGGCCTGTTCGCCGACCCGCATCATCCCTACACCGCCGCGCTGCTCGCAGCCCTCCCCGAGCGCGCCGAAAGCCGCCGCCTTCCCTCGATACCGGGCGTCGTTCCCGGCCAGTTCGATCGCCCGACCGGCTGCCTCTTCTCGCCACGTTGCCGCAACGCCGTTGAATATTGCCGCATTGCCGAACCAAAGCCGGCGGGCCCCGAGCTCGGCGATGCGCTCTGCCACTTCCCGCTGCTTGCCGGCGTCGCGCTCGGCCATCCCGGACGCGAGGCCGCCGAATGAGCGAGTCGCCGGTGCTCGTGGCCACGGATCTTGCGCGCTATTATCATCTGTCGCGCGGATTGTTCGGTCACATTGCCGAGCTGAAAGCGCTCGACGGCGCCTCCTTCACCCTGTCGCGCCGCCGCACCTTGGCAGTCGTCGGCGAGTCCGGCTGCGGCAAGTCGACCCTAGCCCGCCTGGTCTCGATGATCGAGACGCCGACCGCCGGTACGCTGCGCATCGACGGCGACGAGGTCACCACCGCAAGCGCCCACACCCTGCGCCGGCTGCGCCCCAAGGTGCAGATCGTGTTCCAGAACCCCTACGGCTCGCTCAACCCCCGCCAGCGCATCGGCGCCGCGCTTGAGGAGCCGCTGCTGGTCAACACCAGTCTGTCTGCCGCCGAGCGTCGCGAGCGCGCCGAGGCCATGATGCGCGATGTCGGCCTCCGCCCCGAGCATTATGCACGCTACCCCCATATGTTCTCCGGCGGCCAGCGCCAGCGCATCGCCATCGCCCGCGCCCTGATGCTCAATCCCGAGATCCTGGTGCTCGACGAGCCGGTCTCCGCCCTCGACGTCTCGATCCAGGCCCAGGTTCTGAACCTGCTCGCCGATCTTCAGGAGCGCTACAATCTCGCCTACCTCTTCATCAGTCACGGCCTCTCGGTGGTGAAGCACATCGCAGATGAGGTCATGGTGATGTATCTCGGCCGCCCGGTCGAGCACGGTCCGGCGCGCGATATCTTCGCCCACCCCCAGCACCCCTATACGCGCGCCCTTCTCTCCGCCACCCCGATCGCCGATCCGCGCCGCATCAAGGAGCGCATCGTACTCAAGGGAGAGCTGCCCTCGCCCCTCAAGCCGCCGACCGGCTGCACCTTCAACCCGCGCTGCCCGCTCGCCTTCGAGCGCTGCCCGCGCGAGCGCCCGCTGCTCGCCCTGAGCGACGGAGCCCTGGTCGCCTGCCATGCCGTCAATCCCGACGTACCGGGCGTCCTGGACTCATCCTATGCCGCGCCGGAGCGAACACAACTCAACATGGGAACGGGAGCATGAAGCGCGCTGAACTGAGCACGGGCGAAGCCCTGGTTTCGCTTCTCGAGGCCTATGGCGTCGACACCGTCTTCGGCATTCCCGGCGTGCACAATGTCGAAATGTACCGCGCCCTGCCGCGTTCGGGCATCCGCCACATCCTGACCCGCCACGAGCAGGGCGCCGGCTTCATGGCCGACGGCTATGCCCGCGTCACCGGCAAGCCTGGCATCTGCTTCACCATCACCGGGCCGGGGCTCACCAACATCCTGACCCCCATGGGCCAGGCGTGGTCCGATTCGGTGCCCATGCTCGTGCTCTCCTCGGCGCTCGACATCGCCGATGCCGCTCAAGGCCGCGGCCGCCTTCATGAGATGACGAGCCAGCGCGGGGCGGCGCTCAGCATCACGGGCGCGGCGGTGACGGCGCTGACCCCCCATGACGTCCGCGACGGTATTGCCGAGGCATTTGCCCGCTTTGCCAGCCAGCGGCCCCGCCCGGCCTATCTCGAGCTGCCGCTCGACCTCCTGCGGGTCCCGGCGGGCGACGATTGGACCGCCCGCGCGCTGCCGTCGCGGCCCAACGCCGACCCGCAGGCGATCGCCGATGCCGCCGCCCTGCTTGCTGAGGCCAACGCACCGCTCGTCCTGCTCGGCGGCGGTGCCGTCGATGCCAGCGCGACGGCATTGCGGATTGCCGAGGCGATCGATGCGGTGATCCTCACCACCATCTCCGGCAAGGGCATCGTGCCGGCCGGTCATCCGCTTTGTCTCGGCGCCCGCCTGTCGCAGGATAAGATCCGCGAGGCCCTGCGCCGCGCCGATGTCATCCTCGCCGTCGGCACCGAGATCTCCGAGACCGACCTCTGGGAGACCAAGATCACCATTCCCGGCAAGCTGATCCGCATCGACATCGATCCGGCGAGCCTGGTGCGCCCGCATGCAGCCGCGGTGCCGATCCTCGCCGACGCCGCCACCGCCCTTGCAGCCCTCGCCACCGCACTCGAAGGCCGCGGCACGCTGCCCCGCCATCCGACAGCGCGATCCTTCGTGCGCGACCATCTCGCAAGCGAGTCCGCCGAGGATGACAAGCTGCGCGCCGATCTTCGCATCATCCTCGCCGCCATCCGCAAGGCCTTGCCCCGCGACACCATTATCGCCACCGACATGACGCAGATCGCCTATGCCGCCAATGAGATCTTCCCGATGGATCTGCCGCGCCGCTGGCTGCATCCGGCGGGCTTCGGCACCTTGGGCTATGCCCTCCCCGCCGCCATTGGCGCCCGGGCCGGACGCCCCGACCTGCCGACCGCCGTGCTGGTTGGCGATTATGGTTTTCAATACACCATCAATGAGCTCGGCACCGCCGCCGAGCTCGGCCAGCCGCTGGTGATCCTGCTGTGGAACAATGACGCGCTCGGCCAGATCCGCGACGACATGGTCAACAAGGGCATCCAGCCCAATGCGGTGACGCTCAAGAACCCCGATTTCGGCGCCATCGCCCGCGCCTATGCCTGTGCCTATGCCAAGCCGCAGAAGCTCGCCGAGATCGAGCCGGCCATTGCCGCCGCCCTCGCCACCGACCGTCCCACCATCATCGAGATGACCCCGCGCCTCCTGCATGGGTGAGGTACTTTATGAGGCTGGAGGGGTCAGAAACCTGAAAGTCCAAGCTGTCGCCCCCCTTACTCCCTTCTCCCCGCAGGCGGGGAGAAGGGAGTAAGAAAGCCGGCCGTGAACCAAACACGGCTCAATCCAATATTGTTGAATTACGCGGCAACGCCGACCGCGCCGTCGGCCGCGATGGCGAGCTGCGGCGCTTCGCCGAGCGCGTCGAGCTGATCCTCCTTGACCGTCACCACCGGCAGCCCGCGGCCATACAGCCGCCGTCCGACCGCGGCGCCGATCGCCAGATTGAGATCGGGCGTGACCAGCACGATCGCCGCCGGTGCGGTGCCGAGCCGCATCGCTTCGGCGAGCGACCCCGGGGCTGTGCCGGAGCCCCGCGATTCGCGCATCAGCACGACCCGACCGGCGAGGCTGACGCCCGACTGCGGGTGACGGCGATCGATGATCCTGCCCGTCTTGGGATCGAACCCGCCCCAGAAGCTCAAGGGCTGATCGAGCACCACCACCGCCCCCTCGGCCGCTCCCGCCTCGAGCGGTCGCCCGATGATCGTGCCCAGGCTTCCACGCGCCACGCGTGATCGCCGCGCCGCCTTGATCGGTGCGTCCGCCGCCGGCGCTGCCGG
>JBKOZY010000155.1:0-6386 GCA_046726135.1 Pseudomonadota bacterium
CTTCTTAACTAGCCGCGCACCAAAACCGGCGATCTCGGAATCCCACACAAGCCAAAGCGTCTCGCCGGCCGCTAGCATGGCTTGATGGTGCTTCTCCAGAAGGCTCTTCGTGAGCCTCGCCCTCAGTGCCATTTCGATCCCCTCCCGCCAAA
This sequence comes from Pseudomonadota bacterium, assembly GCA_046726135.1. Taxonomy (GTDB): domain Bacteria; phylum Pseudomonadota; class Alphaproteobacteria; order Rhizobiales; family Aestuariivirgaceae; genus DATAFF01. Next base: position 153 of record JBKOZY010000155.1, read on the forward strand.
TTCGAGTCAGCGTCGAGTCAGCATGTCACAATCAATCGGCGTCATCCCGCGATATTGGAGATCGCACGCTCGGCAGCGAAAACGCTAGTGAAATCGGAGGTTTCCACAATTTTCAATGATGGCGGCAAATTGCCGGTGATATGCCGAATGTTAACAGTTTGTTGAGAAGTGTTCCGCCAAGATCCGACGCCACAGGAGCTGACGAAGATTTTCGGGGGACGGCAAAATGGCATCTGCGCGCTCGGCGGCGGCGCTGCTCGCCTTGGCATTCATCATTGCAGGATGCTCCCTCCAGTCCCTCGACACGCTGTCCGCTGACCCGACACCGACCGGCAGTCTCGGCGACGCCTCGCTCAAACAGACATCGCTCGCCGCCCAGGCCTGGCGCAAGGACCCGAGCAACAAGAGGAGCGGCCTGAGCTATGCCCGCGGGCTGATGACGCTCGACCGCCCCGACGAGGCCGTAAAGGTCGTCGAGGAACTCGCCCGTCGCAATCCCGACGATCTCGAGCTTGCAGCCTATCTCGGCAAGATCATGGTTCAATTGGGTCGTGTCCAGGATGGCGAGAAAGAGCTGCGCAAGGCGATTGCCGGTGGCGAGGCCGACTGGCGCGTCCGCTCGGCGCTCGGCTCCGCTCTCGATCAGCAGGGGCGCTACCAGGAAGCCCGCCAGTGCTACGAGCAGGCGCTCAAGCTCAAACCCGACGAGGTCTCGGTCATCAACAATCTCGCCATGTCCTACGCGCTTGAGGGTGACCTCAAGGCCGCCGAGACTCACTTGCGCCGGGCGCTGGCCCTGCCCAAGGGCAATGACAATGCCCAGCTGCGTCAGAACCTCGCGCTGGTCGTCGGCCTGCAAGGTCGTTTCGACGAGTCGAAGCAGATCGCCGGCCGCGACCTCCCGCCCGACAAGGTCGAGGCCAATGTCGCCTATCTGAAGCGCATGCTCTCCGAGCCCAATCCTTGGGAGCAGCTTCGGGCCGTAAAGTAGTGAGTGGAGGCAGTCGGCATCAGGCAGCGAGCGGTGCTCTTTCCTACTGCCTACTGCCCGGTACTACCCCCGCCCCGTCTGCAGATAGCGGAACAGCGCATCGAAATCGCCGTTGTTGCGGCCGAGCACGCCGGTGAACTGGTCGCGCAGCTGCAGCGTCAGCCACACCCCCTGGATGTTGACATCGATGATCTTGCCCCCCCTCACCCGCCAGTCGACATTGGCCGACTGGCCGTTGGCGAATTGGATCTTGCCGCGCACCATGCCATCGCCGGCGCCGGTGGCAACGAAGCGCTCGCCGGCAAAGCTCTTGGAATTGCGCGCGAAGGTGCTGGCCACGAAATTGAGGGCGAGTCCGACATAGCGATCCCTCTTGCCCTGCGGCAGCTGCTTCTGATAGCGACCAAGCGCGAACATCGCCACGCCCTGATAGGCGCTGTAGCGCTGCAGCAGCGAGCGGAAGCGCGACGGCGAGCCACCCGAGCGGGCAACCTGAAGCGCTTCATTGGCCACCTGGGTGACGAGCTGGCGGTCGTCGGCAAGCGCCGTCGCAGGCGTGAGCAGCATGGCTGCCGGAAGCGCTTGCGCCAGACCCAAAAGCCCACGCCGGCTAATCAGCCGAGATCGTGAATCCATCACCACTTCCCCTGTCCGTATTGATTCATGCTGATGCTGTGGAAGGTCACCGGTTCAGTGCAGCGACAAGCGCATTGACGTTTCCACCGTTCTTCGCGATGTAGCGCTGGAAGATGCCGCGTTGCATGTAGCTCAGCGAGAAGCCGAGCACCGACACGTCGAGGATGCGGTAGCCGCTGGCCGACTTCGAAAGCTGGAAGACCACATTGTATCTGCTGCCGCTGAGCAGCGTGACCCGCGTGTTGACGATGATCCGCCCGTCCTTGTCGCGCGACACCTGGCCCACCTCGGCCTTCCCCACCGCATATTCGCGCGAACTGTCGGCGAAATAGCGCGCCATGAACATGGCGACGCCCTTGTAGTAGCTGTCATAGGCCGAGCGCGGCAGCGCCCCCTTATAGGGACCGAGCGCGTAATTCGCGATCGCTTCGACATTGGCATGGCGAGTGATCACCCGGTGGAAGCTCATCACCGTGCCCTGCCGCTGCGCCGCCATCAGGTCGTCGGCGACCCGGCGCACATAGGCGGCCGCCGATGAGTCGGTCGTCGCCGCCTCGGCGCTGCCCACCTGCGCCCTTCCCGGCGAGGTCATGGCAAACGCCATAAGTGCGGCCGAAAGAAAACTGCGTCTTCCGATTGAGACGGGCACCATGTCTTGCAACGCCGTGATTGAACGCTCGAATGAGTAATGGAAAGCCGCCGCTTCCGTCAATGGAAATGGCCTTCTACATGCCGGGACATGCCTCGATGGAGCGTCCGGCGATGCAAGGTTGCAGGTCACATAAAGATATGTTTATGTAAGCAACCATCCTGCGATGGAGGGCCCAGCCATGGAGGATCTGCTGAAAGGTCTGCGCGCCGGTGCCGAAAGCACCAGGCTCCGGCTCCTGTTCATCCTCTCCCATGGCGAATTCAACGTCACCGAGCTGACGGCGATCCTTGCGCAGAGCCAGCCCAGGGTCAGCCGCCATCTCAAGCTGATGTGCGAGGCCGGCCTCGTTGATCGCCACAAGGAGGGGAGCTGGGTGCTGTTCCGGCTCTCCGAATCGGGCGCCGGCGCCGCCGTTGCGCGCCTCATCGTCGATCTGCTGCCGGCCAAGGACGAGCTCCTGCGACGTGACGCCGAGCGCCTTGCCAGCATCGTCGAGGCCCGCCAGCGCGCCGCCCAGGCCTATTTCAGCTGGGTTGCTCGCCATTGGGACAAGATTCGCTCGCTCCATGTCGCCGAAGCCGAGGTCGAGGCGGCGCTTGCCGCGCTGATCGGCACCGACAAGGTCGATCTGCTGCTCGATCTCGGCACCGGCACCGGGCGCATGCTCGAGCTTTTTGCGCCGCTCGCCCGCCAGGCTGTCGGCATCGACCAGAGCCGCGAGATGCTGGGTGTCGCCCGCGCCAACATCGAGGCGCGCGGGCTGCGCCATGTCCAGGTCCGCCAGGGCGACCTCTATTCGCTGCCCTATCCGACCGGCTTTGCCGATCTCATCACCATCCATCAAGTGCTGCATTATCTCGATGACCCGCAGCGCGCCCTTATCGAGGCTGCCCGCGTGCTCAGGCCCGATGGCCGCCTCGCCGTGGTCGATCTCGCGCCGCATGAGCTCGAGTTTCTGCGCGAGTCCGCCGCCCACCGCCGGCTTGGCATCTCGAGCGAGCATCTGGCGCAATGGTTGAGGCGCGGCGGCCTCGAGATCGTCGAGCACCGGCTGCTTCCGCCGCCGGTCGATCCCGCAACCCCCGGCCTCTCGGTCTCGCTGTGGCTGGCCCGCATTCCCGCCGACGTCCGCCGTCGCGCCAGGCAGGCGGCGACAATGGAGCTCGCCAATGAATGAGCCGAAGTCGATCGAGGTCTCCTTCGAGTTCTTCCCGCCCAAGACACCGGAGGCCGACACCGCCCTGTGGCAGGCGATCCGCAAGCTCGAAGCGTTTCACCCGAGCTATGTGTCGATCACCTATGGCGCCGGCGGCTCGACCCAGGACGCGACGCTTTCCACCGTGACGCGGATCGCCCGCGAGACCCGCCTCTGCCCCGCCCCGCATCTCACCTGCGTCGGCAAGACCAAATCCGAGGTCGACGAGGTGGTGCGCACCATCGGCCGCGCCGGCATCCGCCATATCGTCGCCCTGCGCGGCGATCCACCGGGCGGCGGCACGCGCTACGAGCCGACCCCTGGCGGTTATGTCAATGCCGCCGATCTCGTCGGCGGCATCCGCGCCATCGGCGATTTCGAGGTGTCGGTCGCCGTCTATCCCGAGAAGCACCCCGAATCCTTCACCCTCGAGGTCGATCTCGCCATGCTCGCCGCCAAGGTCGACAACGGCGCGACCTCGGCCCTGACCCAGTTCTTCTTCGACAATTCCGCCTATTTCCGCTTCCTCGACCGCGCCCGCGCCCGCGGCATCGACATCCCGATCATCCCCGGCATTCTGCCGGTCACCAATTTCGACCGCGTCCGGCAGTTTGCCGAGCGCTGCGGCGCCCGCCTGACCTCCGCGTTCGCCCGCCGTTTCGAGGGGCTGGAAAATTCCCCCGAGGAGCGGCGGCTGGTGGCCGCGGCGGTGGCCGCCGAGCAGGTGACGGCGCTCCGCGCCGAAGGCGTCAACAGCTTCCATTTCTATACGCTGAACCGCGCCGATGTGGTTTTTGCCATTTGCCGGATGCTCGGGCTTGGCGGCGATGCCCATATGGCGGCAGCGTGATTGGCCGTGATTGGCCGATGCAACCGGTTTCGTCCTAAACTGTTGGTTTAGGAGCGTCGCATTCACGCCTCTGAGCAAATTTCGATGAAGGATTGTCCGGCCATGTTTTCATTCTGGCCCGTGTTCAGGACGGCGGCGACCGCCCTTGTCGATCGTATGATGCGGAAGGGGTTGGCGCTCCTCCAGGCGCTTCCCGCCCCGCCCCGCGCCCCCGTCGCCATTCCGGTCGCCATCAAGCTCCGTCCACCCCGACGGTAGACCCACTTTTCTCACCCGGTACCTTGCGCCCCGCGCAGCGTTTGCGCCACGCGCTTTTGTTCGTCGAAGGCATGCCGCCGCTCGCTGATCTCTTCCGGCGAGAGCCGGTCCACATTGCAGTAGTCGAGCTTCCATGCCGGGTCGTCGCTCCACCGCAATGGCGATTGGACCGTGGTCCGCGGGCCGGGCGCCGAGGCAATGAGCTTCAGCGCGAGATCGAGCGTCAAGGCCTGCGATGCCCGGTCGTGCGGTCGGCCGGCACTGTTGCCAAGCGGAAAATCCGAGAACAGGAAGCGCGGCACCCCGACATGCTCCACGATGTCCTTCGCTGAGCCCATGATCACCGTCGCAATGCCGCTCGCCTCGAGCATGCGCGCAGCGAGGCTCACGCTCTGGTGACAAACCGGGCAATTGGGAACCAGGATCGCTGCGTCGACATCATCCGCCTTGCAGCGGGCGACGATCTCCGGACAATCCGTTTCCAGCGTCACCCGATGGCTGCGATTGGTCGGCAGCCCGTGAAAGCGTTGGGCAACGGCCCCGATCCGACCATCCGCAGCTGACCGGCGCAATTCGGCGAGCGGAAAATAGCTGCGCGGATCCTCCCCCGTCGTATGCCGGCGATCGATCGCGACATGGGAGATCCGCAGGTCGGGATCGCCCGCCGTCTCGCCTGAATAGACGGTGTAGAACTTGGCGGCAGCATTGTAGGGTGCCCCTGGCCCCTGATCGCCCTTGTCCGGCTGATAGGGCGCCGCAGTGGTGATGACGCTCACCCGGCAGCGGTCGAGCGGCTTGGCAAGCGGCTGGAACGGCACCTCCGCATAATGGGCCCATCGATAGGGCGGGCCGTAGCCGAGCGCCTGATAATAGGTCCGTGTTCTTTGCAGATAGGGTATCGGCACGTCGTCTTCGCCGGCAAAGCCGATTCTGCCGTCGCGCACGCTCATGGATCTTGCTCACCGGCCATGTCGGAACTGGTGGACGACGAACGTCCTTGGAGGGTGACGACAAGGAAACGCCTTGGTTGCATCGGATCTGTCCCATTCAACCGTGAGCACCATCAAGGAGCAAGCAAATGCCGAAAGAGAGACCGGAAGGAAACCTCGCGCCGCATCTGGTTTGCGCCGGCGCAGCCGACGCGATCGAATTCTACAAGAAAGCCTTTGGCGCCGAGGAGATGCTTGTGCTCGCCGGCAAAGACAAGAGCATCATGCATGCCGCGGTGTCGATCAACGGCTCGAGGGTCATGCTCGTCGACGAGAACCGCAATTACGGGCTGTTGTCCCCCAAGGCGCTCAACGGCACGCCCGTCATCATCCACCTCAATGTGCCCGACGTCGATCTCTTCGTCGAACGCGCGGTCGGGGCCGGCGCCAAGGTCATCATGCCGGTGCAGGACATGTTCTGGGGCGATCGCTACGGCGTGGTCGAAGATCCATGGGGCCATCGCTGGTCGATCGCCACCCATCTGCGCGACATGTCCGTCGACGAGCTGAAGGCGGCGGCGAAAAACGCCATGGGAAATTGCTGACGGTTTGACCCGGCGCGCCTGCTTGGATGCGGGAACGTCCCGCATCCAAGCTTTGGATCTTGAAATCGCGACCAGTTTATTTGCAATTTTTTGACGTTTGTACATGATGATCCAATAC
>JBKOZY010000156.1:0-6315 GCA_046726135.1 Pseudomonadota bacterium
CTCAATGCCTGCGCGATCGCCAGTCCGAGCCCCCTGCCCCCGCCGGTGACCAAAGCCGTTCGTCCGGAAAAATCGAACTTCATCGCTTCATCCTCGATAACGGCTGAGCCACAGCGCAATCACGGTCGAGCCGATGCTGAAGGCGATCAGCAATGTCGCCAACGCATTGATCGTCGGATCGAGCGAGGTGCGGACCAGCCCCCACACCATGGTCGGCAAGGTATTGCCGCTGCCGATCGTGAAAAAGGTGATGACGAAATCGTCGAGCGAAATGGCAAGCGCGATCAGCGCTGCACCGACGATCGTCGGCTGAACGATTGGCAGGGTCACGGTGAAGAACGCGGCGAGCGGCGAGGCACCGAGGTCGCGGGCGCTGTCGACCACCGCCCAGTCGAAGGTCTGAAGCCGCGCATAGACGATGGCGATGACAAAGGGTTGCACCACCACCAGCTGTCCTAGAATGACGGTCATGATCCCGAGCCGGATGGTCAGCAGCCGCACGAACGTGCTGAGCAGCGCAATGCCGATGATCAGTGCCGGCATCATCATCGGCAAGCTGAGCGCAGCGATGACCCGCTCCGCCCTCGGCCCCGGCATGCGTGCGACCGCCAGCGCCGCCAGCGTGCCGATGATCACCGACAGCGCGCCGACCGCCAGCGCGACGATCAGGCTGTTCTGTAGGGCTGGCCAGAAATAATCGAGCGCCATCAGTCTTCGGTACCAATCGAAGGTGAGCCCGGTCAGCGGCAGGCTGGTCAGCGCCGAGCTGTTGAAGCTGAACAGGATCACCAGCGCCAGCGGCGCCACCAGATAGAAGCTGACGGCAAGCGCGAAGATTGCCCAAAGCATATGCGGCAGTTTGAGCCCCGTCATGGCCTGAGTGCCAATTTGAGGAGCCGGTCGACGGCAAGCACGATCCCCAGTGTCACGGCCACGGTGGTGAACGCCATGGCGCTGCCGAGCGGCCAGTTGAAGCCGATCGAGAATTGGTTTTCGATGAACGTCCCCATCAACGCCGCCCCGCCGCCGACGAAGCGCGGCGTCACATAGTCGCCGACCGAGATCAGGAAACTGAGGGTAAATGCCGTCATCAGCCCGCCGCGGCACTGCGGCAGCACGATGTCGCGCAGAACTTTGAACGGCCCAGCGCCCACGTCCCGCGCTGCTTCGATGGTAACGTCGCTGACCGCTCGCAGGCTGCCATAGATCGGCAGCACGGCAAATGGCAGCAGGAAATAGGTGAGCGTGATCACCACGCCCTGGGTGCTGTAGAGCAACGCCCCGAGCGGCTCCTTGATCAGCCCGGCACCCAATAGTGCCCGGTTGAGCACGCCTTCGGTGCCAAGGATGCTCTTCCACGCATAGATCTTCACCAGATAGCCGCCGAACAAGGTGGTGAGCGTGATCAGCAGAAAGGCATTGCCGAAGCGCCCCAGCCGGAAACGGATGGCATAGGCGAAGGCGAACGCCACGATGGTGGTCAGCACCGCCACCCCGCCGGCTGTCAGCGCCGTATAGGACAGAACGCCGCCATATTCGTTCAGTGTCTCGGCATAATTGGCGAGCGAGAATGCCGGCCGCATGGTCCGGGCGCGCACGGTCCAGAAGCTGAGCACGAAAAAATAGACGAGCGGCAGCACGAACAGCGCGGCAAACACCACCACCGCAGGCATCAGCGGCAGGGAGCATTGCGGTGACGCGCTGCTTGACCGGAACATAGGCCAAACGCTAGCGTCGTCATGCTGCCGAGACAAGCGCTTGCACCGCTCCGGACCATCGGGCGCGTGAAGCCGGTCCGCCACAATAAGCCACGCAGCACATGGGAGGAGTGGATGAGCAGCCAATGTATGACAGTGAGCAGTCTGCTCGAGCTGTCACAGCCCTCGAGCCTGTCGCGCCGCAGCATCATGCAGGGGCTTGCGGCATTTGCCGGAGCCGGTCTCGCCGGGCTTCCCGCCAATCCTGCATGGGCCGCCACCACCATGACCTGGATGGGCTGGCAGGGTTACGAAACGCCGATCAAGTCGGGGACCTTCCTGAAGGACAATGACATCGATTTCCAGCCGACCTTCATCGCCTCCAATGAGGAAATCATCAGCAAGCTCCAGGCGGGCGGAGTCGGCAAGACCGATATCGTGTCGATGTATTACGGTTACCTGAAGCTGATGGACGAGGTGTCGCTCATCGAGAGCATCGACCAGTCCAAGATTTCGATGTTCGACCGCCTGGTCCCGGAGTTCACCGGCAATTCGGGCATCCGCCGCGACGGGCGTCTTCTCGGAATTCCATGGAATTGGGGCTCGCTGCCGCTGATGTACGATCCCTCGGTGGTGCCGACGCCACCGGAAAGCTGGATGGACATCTTCAAGGATGAATATAAGGGCAAGGTGGCGATGGTCGACGACCCGCTCACCTACCTGCTCGTCTGGGGCACCGTGGTCACCGGCCGGCCGGACGGGACGCTGGTCACCCGCGAGGAGCTCACCAAGATCATCGACCTCATGATCAAGCTGAAGAAGGAGCACGCCCGCGCCTTCTTCCCGAGCTATGGCGACATGGGCGATGCCTTCGCCCGCAACGAGGTGGTGGTCTCCTGCCTCGGCTGGGAGGCGGTTGCGGTCTGGGCCAAGGCCAAGGGCAAGGAGATCCGCTACACCATTCCCAAAGAGGGCACCGGCCTGTTCATGGATTGCCTGGTGATCCCCAAGGATGCGCCGCATCTCGAGCTCACCTACAAGATGATGAATCACATCCTGTCGCCCGAGCCGCAGAAGGTCTTCGCCACCGAGCAGAGCGCCGGCATCACCAATCTCGACGCGGTGCCGACTCTGCCGAAGGAGCTGCAGGACGCCTATGGCTATGCCGATCTCGCCACCAAGCTCAAAAAGGCGCGGCTGCAGCCCATGCCGCCGACCGAGGCCGGCACCCAATGGGCGACCTATGACGACTTCCTGAAGGAGTATCAGCGGCTGCAGAAGGCTTGAGACGTTCGTTTCATGGAGCTTCAGCGATGATCTTCGTCGAATACATCGAACGCGAGCGGTCGATGCCCTGGGAAATCTTCCGCAAGCTCGGCGGCCAGGACTGGTCCGGCAGCGACCGCATCGTTGCCAATCTCGGCCGCACCATGCGGCTGGCACCGACGCCTCATTACATGTGCTGGTGGCAGATCCCCTCGATCAAGCGGATGGATGAATGGGAGGCGTACTTCCGATCGAGCGAGGGGCGCATCTACCTCTCCGAGTCGCCGACCGGCAAAGCCCTGCATTTTCAGCGCTGCGGCCTTTATGACGAGATCATCGGCCACGGCGAGGTTCCATCGGGCCTCCATCTTGTCGAGTTCTTTGCCGCTCAGGGCCAGGGTGCCGGCGAGATCAAGCACTGGTTCAGCGAGCGTGCCGGCGACAGCGGCGACGGGCGGTTGACCTATGTCATCAATCGTCTCGGCCTCATTGCCCCGGACCCCGGCGGCATCGCCATCTGGACCTTTCCCGATTATGCGGGTGCCGAGCCGTTCCTGCGCCGCACGCCGCAAGCGGGGCCGATCGCCGTCACCGCCGCCGGCCTTTACCGCAATTTCGGCGAGGACATTCCTTAAGCCTACTCCGGCACCACCCGCATCGGCGCCGGGTGATAGCGATAGCCATCGCCGTCCTTGCTGACATGACCGATGCCGGGCCACGGGAAATGATAGGCGAGAACTGGCATGCGCTCGCTGCTCAGCATGTCGAGTGTCTTCACTCGGGTGGCAACCCCCTGCTCCGGATCGGTATCGAAGCCGAACTTGTATTTCGGACGTGCCATGGACACCGTCGGATGGTGGACGACATCGCCGCTCACCAGCAGCGACTGGTTGCCCGAGCTCAACACATAGCTCGTGTGGCCGACGGTATGGCCGGGCGTGTAGATCGCCTTGATGCCGGGCACGACATCGGCGCCGTCCTTGACGAAGCTCATGCGTTCGCGCAGCGGCGTGAGAGCCTTCCGCGTGCCGGCGACCATTCCCTTGAGCTGGGGATGGTTGAGCTTGCCCTCGTCGGTCCAGAAATTGTAATCGGCCTCGGTGATGTAGACCTGCGCATTGGGATAGTTGGGTGACTCGTCGGCAGCGAGGCAACCCCAGCAATGATCGGGATGGGCATGGGTGAGAATCACCGCATCAATCGTCTTCGGATCGATGCCGGCGGCAGCCATGTTCTGGAGCACGCGGCCGCTGTTCGGGCCGAAGGGCTTCGCGCTGCCGACGCCGGTGTCGATCAGGACCAGGCGGTCGCCGGTGTTCACCACGATGGCATTCTGCTCGAAGACACCCTGGGGGCTGGCGAAGTGGGCAGCGAGCAGCTTCTCGAACTCCTCCTTCGGCGCATCCGGATAGACGCCGGCCAAGGGGCCGAGCGCCAGCGGTCCATCCGACACGACTGTTGCCTCGAGATCGCCGAGCTTGATGCGGTAGAAGAACGGCGCCTGCGTTCCGACCGGCGGCGCTTTGGCAAAGGCGGCGTCCGGCATCCTGAGAGCGCCTGCCGCTCCAAAGGCCGCGGCTGTGCCGAGAAGGGTCCGACGCGAAATTGTGATGTCGAGCATGATGCTTCTCCCTTGAGGATGGCTGCTGGCGAGTGTAGCGCAGGCCCAAATCGCGCCGCGATCACGCTTTCGCGCGCTGAATCAGCTCTTCCGTCTGATGCCGATGCGTGACTCGAGCCACGGCACATGCGGCGCGCCGGCATCCTTGTCACGAAGCTGATCGATCGTCAGTCCGATCGCTTCCGGGATGTCGCAAGCCTGCCCGAGACCTGGATCTTTCTCATTGACATAGATCAGCAGCTGATCTGCCAGCGCGGCATCAAGGCCGCTTTCCGCATCGATCATCCGCCCGAAGAGGCGCAGGCTTTGCGGCTGGCGATCGAGGATACGCAAACGAACCTCGTAAGCGTCGCCTTCATGGAATTCCCTCAGAAAGGCGATGCGAAGCTCGCTCACCCTCAGCCTGCAGCCGGTCCCGCGCCGACGCGCCACATCGAGGCCGATGGCTTCCATGAACGCGTCGACCGCCTCCGAGAACACGATCGTATAGGCATAGTCGCCCATATGGCCGTTATAGTCGACCCACTCCGGCCTGACCGTCCCGTTGAGCACAATCATCGGTCCTCAAGGCTCTTCGACGGTGACTTTCAGCGCTGAGTACCATTCGGCGAGATTGCGCATATCGTCATCGCTCAGATCCTTGGCAATGATCGACATCTGCTCGTGCTGCTGTTCGCCTGATTTGTAGGCTTTCAGCTGCTTCTCGAGATAATTGACGCTTTCGCCTGCAAGATTGGGCACATCGGGGTTGGTGCCGATCCCGTTCATGCCGTGACACACCGAGCAGATGACCTGGACCTTGGCCTTGCCCAGCGCCGGGTCCGCCCGGGCCGTTGGGGCCAGGGCGGACAGCATCATGACGATGATGCCTAGGCGCAGCACCACGTCGATCAATCGCCGTAGGAGATGCGATAGATCGCGCCGGCGAGATCGTCGGACACGAGCAGCGAGCCATCCGCCAGCTGAGCGATATCGACCGGCCGGCCGATATATTCTCCCGTGTCGGTCAGCCAGCCTTCGGCAAACGGCTCCGTCGCGCCGACCGAGCCATCCTCCTTGACCTCGGTGAACATCACCCGCGCGCCGACCGGCTTGGTGCGGTTCCACGAGCCGTGCTCCGCCGAGAAGATGCCATTGCGATACTTCTCGGGAAATTGGCTTGCCGTATAGAACATCATGCCGAGATCGGCCGCATGCGGCGCCATCTCGACCTGTGGCATGACCGCATCGGCCGGCGGCTCGGAGTCCTTGTACTCGTTGGTTCTCACCTTGCCGCCGCCATACCATGGGAAGCCGAAGTTCTGCCCTGGCCCGGTGGCGCGGTTCAGCTCTCCCGGCGGCTGATCGTCGCCCATGCCGTCGACCTGGTTGTCGGTGAACCACAGCTCGCCATTGCGCGGGTTGAAGTCCATGCCGACCGAATTGCGTATGCCGGTGGCAAAGACCTCGCGGTCCTTGCCTTCGCGGCTCATCCTGATGATGCCCATGATCCCGGTCTGCTTGTATTTGTCGAGCTTCTCGGAGGCCGGTACGTTAAAGGGATTGCCGAGCGCGATGTAGAGCTTGTCATCGGGGCCGATGCGGCAGACCCGGGCCGTGTGATTGTAGGACTCCTCGTCGGATGGAATGAGCTGGCCCTTGTCGAGAACCTTGAATGCCGCCACATCGGGGCTCTCATAGAAGAATTCCGCCGCCGGGAACAGCAGCACCCGGTTTTGCTCAACCACATAG
>JBKOZY010000157.1:0-2926 GCA_046726135.1 Pseudomonadota bacterium
CATGAGGTCGATGGTCTCGGGCGCCATGGTGGTCGGCCGGTTCTTGCGCCAGTCGCGCAAGAGGTAGTTGATCTGCGCCATGGCGGAGGGAATGTAGCGACCATCCTTCTTGTAGGTGATCGTCAGCGATTCCCGGGTGTGCACATGATACAGGCTGAGGGTGCGGACTTCGGCGGCAGCCTGACCGACGGTACTCAAACAGAGCATCGCGCCCGCAAAGAACACGGCGAAAGACCGGATGACGGTCATTAGCAGATGCTTCACGCGTAACTTTCCCCGCTGTGGTGACGCAGATAAGCGGCCACACTACCCCTTGACCAAAAACGGACCCGTGGTCAGACCCCGAACCCCAAATTAACCCCGAGGAAGCCCACGTCATCCAAAGGGTTACATGGTTAGCGAGTTGTCCACAAGAATGCGGCTGCTATTGGGCGGCAGCCGTCGGGGAATCATTAGAATTTTCCTGTTAATGTGATCTTAATGCCGCGCTTTCGCTGCGCGGGGTCATCGCAACGCGACAGCCCCTTCACCCAGCGCCTTTTCGAGTTGTGCGTCGCGCCCGTAAATATCGGGATACATGATGATTCGGCCCGACTCGTCCGGCCATGCGGTGAAATAGGCGAGATGCACCGGCAGCTTGCGTGACAGCTTCACCGCCTGGTTCTCGCCCCGGTAGATCGCCTCCTCGACGCGCTCAGTGTCCCAGCCCAGCACCAGCTCGGCCAGCTCGCGCGGGTTCTGCACCCGAACGCAGCCATGGCTGAAGGCGCGGACCTTCTTCTCGAAGAGCGAGCGGGTCGGGGTGTCATGCATGTAGATGGCATGGCTGTTGGGGAACAGGAACTTGACGGCGCCGAGGGCATTGTCGGCGCCCGGCGGCTGGCGCACCGACAACGGCACCTTGTTGCCATAGCGCCACCAGTCGACATAGCTCGAGCTGATCTCGCGACCGCGGCCGTCGCGCACCTCGTAGCCGAGGCGGTCGAGATAGCTCGGATCGCGGCGCAGCCGCGGCAGCATCTCCTTGATGATGATCGACTGCGGCACGCCCCAATAGGGGTTGAACTCCACCGTCTCCATGACGTCGCTGAACACCGCGGTCTGGGTGTTGGGTTTGCCGACGATGACGCGGGTCTGCCAGATCGACCGGTTGTGGTCGACCACCTGGAGCTCGAAGGCAGCCTGGTTGACCAGCACGTGGCGGGCGCCGAAATCGCGCGGCATCCAGCGCAGACGCTCCATGCTGTAGATAATGCGCTGCACCTGCTTCTGCTCGCCGGTGTCGTTGATCCGGGCGATGGTGGCGTTGCCGAGAATGCCGTCGGCGCGCAGCCCCGACTGCTCCTGGAACCCGCGCAGCGCCTCGGCATCGACCGCGGAGAAGAGCGTCGCATGGGGATCGCTGGCCATGTCGTCGGCGGCGGCACCGGTCGCGCCGTCGGTGGGGCCGAAGCTCGGGCTGTCGGGGTCGGCAGGCTCCTCGGCAGGGCCGGTTGCCGACACTGCGCCGTCCTCGGAGCTGGCGTCGGATGGCTGCTCGCCGGCCACGAGCGGCGACACCTCGACGCCGCTATCGTCAAGGGCGTCGTCGCCAGGAAGGGTGAGGAAGCCAAGCCGGGCAAGACGCTTGCGGATCAGCGGCACGCGGTCGTCGTGCTGGCCTTCGCGAATGGTGGGGCCGGAGCCGATCGGCGGCAGCTCGGCCTCTTCGCTGCCGGCACCCTGCATGGCCAAGGCGCGGCGGAAGGCGGCATAGGCCGGATGGACCGGGTGAAGCGAGGCGAGATAGCGCTCGGGCGTTGGGCTGGCGGCGAGCGCCGCCAGGGCGGTCTCGCCGGAGACCGTCGGCGGATTGAGGTCGTGATAGCCGCTCAAGCGATTGGGGAGGATGCGGCCACCGGAGGCGTGCTGGGCATAGCGCAGCGCGGCAACGGTCAGCTGGATGTCATAGCGGGTCAGCGTGCGCACCTTCTCGGACTCGGTCAGCTGATCGAGATGCCCGACATCGGCGGCGACGGTGTAGTCCTTGGGATCGAGGCCTTCGCGCGCGGCGACGGTGAAATAGTGCCGGAGCTTGTCGACCCGCTGCTCGACAGCGTTGCGGTTCACCCAGATCGGCGTGAAGCCGCGCGCCTCGTAAAAGGCCAGCACCGCCTTGCGCTGTACCGCGGTGGCGCGGGCGCCCGAGGTCCCGTCGCGCAAGCGCTGCCACAGCGACTGCGCCATCGGGTCGTCGAGCTTCGGCGGATGAGTTGCACCGACCTTGGGATCGGTCAGCTGAACCAGCGGCTCGGGCCGATAGGTGTAGATCTCCGCAATCTCGCCTTCGCCATCATCAGGACCGGAGGTGTCCTCCTCCACGACCTCGCGGACCTGCGGCGTCTCGAACCACCACAAGCGCCGCGGCCGCTGCGGTCTTACACGCCGCGGATCGTCGCTGCCCCACAGGGTGCCGGACTGCCGCTCCTGGCGGCGCCAGCCGCGGTTCTGATTCTGGAACCAGCCGCCCTGACGATAGGCCTGAGGCTGGCCGAAGCCGAAGGGCGTGAAGATGGTTCGGCGTTGTTGTTGCTGCTGCTGCTGCTGGGGGCGCTGCTGCTGCTGTTGGGCGCGCTGGCGGTTGCGGCGATTGCCGTCCCAATTGTCGTCGGCAAAGCCGCGGCCGAAGAAATTGAATCGCTGCCCGGAATCCTGGGCGGACGCCGCGGGAACGCCGCCGAGCGGATACGCCAGCGAAAGCACCAGCCCGATCACCAATGTGACGGGTAATCGACAGCAGCGCGGCATTCTCTTCCTCCCGGCGCGGCAAGCTATCGAACCGCGCCCCCCTTAACAACCCCGAACCGCGCCCCCCTTAACAACCCCGAGCAGCCATTAGCGTTCCGAATAGGTCGAGGCTGTCACATCTTCGCCTCAAGTCCGAGGC
>JBKOZY010000158.1:0-8018 GCA_046726135.1 Pseudomonadota bacterium
GGCTCCGTCCGCAACTCCTTGAATTCCATCGGTATTTGCCACCCGGCGGCGAACGGCGTGGCGGCCTTCGCCAGAGCCCGCCGGAGCCGCATCGTCTCGTCAACTTACGGGCAGAATTTCCGGCGAAACATTGTCTCGGCGGATGCTCGGGTGCTGGGGGATCACGCATGAAACAAATCCTGCCGATGTTGGCGGCTCTGGCGCTGGCAGGCTGTGCCGCGACAACACAGCTGGCCGATCCGCGCGAGATCGCCGTCGAAGCCGACGTCGCGCCAGCAGGCGCGGTGCTGTCGCCCAACATGAAGGGCCTGGTGTCGCAAACCGGGCCGTCCTATGTCACCGTGATCGTTCATGAAGCCAAGCCGTGGGGCGGCAAGGCGATGGACACTCTGCCCGACGCGCTGACCTCGGGCAGCGGCTTCGTCGTCGACAGTGCCGGTCACGTGGTCACGGCAGCGCATGTGGCGCTGCGGCAAGGCGCCGATGTGGAAGCGCGCGGCGCCGATGGGCGGATCTATAATGGTCGGGTGATCACCGTGCGGGCGGAAAACGACATGGCGCTGATCAAGCTCAGCGGATTCAAAGGCACGCCGGTCACGCCTGCCAGCAACACCTGCATGCGCAAGGGCGAGCCGATCTTCTCGCTCGGCAAGCCGCATGCCCAGGGCGACATTGCGCGGATCGGCGAGGTCGAGTCGATGACCTTCGGCCGCGCCGTCAATTACAATGGCTATGGCTATCCGGATGCGATGGTGCTGAAGATGAGCACCAAGAAGGGCGAGTCGGGAGGGCCGGTGTTCAACAGCGCCGGCGAGCTGACCGGCATGGTGGTGAGCACGCTCTCCGACGGCAATGGGCGGCCGCTCAATCTCGCCCATGCCATCCCGACGGCGGCGCTTGCCGGATTTGTTTGCGCCAACACCAGCTGTTCACCGCGCTGGCAGGCGCTGCGCGCGCAAGCGCCATCGCGCTGCGGCGGGGCATAGAGCGTCGGAGAGACCGGGCGGAACGACCAGCTATCGCCGCCAAGGAAGGCAATAGGCATTAGGCAACAGGCAGTGAGCGGAGCGTTCCCTACTGCCTACTGCCCACTTCCCTAAGGCAGCAGGATCGTCGAGCCGGTGGTCTTGCGTGATTCGAGTTCGCGATGGGCCTTGGCGGCATCGGCCAGAGGATGGCGCTGGTTGACCTCGATCTTGACCTTGCCGCTTGCCACCATGGCGATCAGGTCCTCGGCGGTCTCCCTGAATTCGGCATCGGTGCCGGTATAGCTGAACAGAGTCGGCCGCGTGACATAGAGCGAGCCTTTGGCCGAAAGCTGGCCAAGGTCGAAATTGCGGACCGGCCCCGAGGCATTGCCGAAGCTGACCAGCAGGCCGCGAATGCGCAGGCTGTCGAGCGAGGCGGCGACAGTCGCCGCCCCGACGCCGTCATAGACGACCGGCACGCCGACACCCCCGGTGATCTCCCTGACCCGCTTGGCGACGTCCTCCTTGCGGTAATTGATGACGTGGTCGCAACCATGGGCGCGGGCGAGCTCGGCCTTTTCGGGCGATCCGACGGTGCCGATGACGGTGGCGCCAAGCGCCTTGGCCCATTGCACGGCGATGAGCCCGACGCCGCCGGCGGCGGCATGGAACAGGATGATGTCGCCGGGCTCAACCTTGTAGGTGGCGCGCAGAAGATAGCGGGCCGTCATGCCCTTGAGCATCATGGCGGCCGCCGCTTCATCGTCGATGCTGTCGGGGATCTTGACCAGGCGGTTGGCCGGGTAGTTGCGCGTCTCGGAATAGGCGCCGACCGTGCCGGTGCCATAGGCGACGCGATCGCCCGGCTTGAAGCCGGTCACGCCTTCGCCCGCCGCCTCGACGGTTCCCGAAGCCTCAAGGCCGATGCCGGAGGGGAGAGGTACCGGATAGAGGCCGGAACGGTGGTAGGTGTCGATATAGTTCAGACCGATCGCCGCGTGACGGATGGTAACCTCGCCCTTGCCCGGCGGCGGCAGGTCGACCTCCTCGAGATGCAGCACCTCCGGGCCACCGGTTTGCGAAAAGCGGATTGCCTTGACCTTTGCCATCTCAGATGCCTTTGCCATTGATTGTCGAGATTTCTAAAGTGACCGGTGACAGGCAGCAAGCTCCCTGCCGTCAGTCAAGGATGTCCAGGCAATGCCCTTCCGCATCAACCGCGCCGTTGCTGCCGTCCGTGCGGCGCCAATCGCCGAGGCGCAGGCCTGGATCCCGACCGGTTCGTCGCAGCGGCGTTTCATCAATCTCTGCCAGGCGGTGCCGAGCTATCCGCCGGCCGACAGCATGATGGAGGCTATTGCGGCCGCCGCCATGCAGCCCGATACCGGCTTCTATACGCCGGTGCGGGGGCTGCCGGAGCTGCGCCAAGCGCTGGCGGAGGACATGGCAGCGGATTATCGCGGCGGGATCACGCCGGACGATGTGGCGATCACTGCCGGCTGCAACCAGGCATTCTGCGCCGTGCTGTCGGCGGTGGCAGGTCCCGGCGACAATGTGCTCCTGCCGGTGCCGTGGTATTTCAACCATCAGATGTGGCTCGACAGCCAGCAGATCGCGATCCGCCCGCTGCCGCTGTCGCCGGACACCGGCTGGCCCGATCCGGCGGCGGCCGAAGCGCTGGTCGACGGGAACACCCGCGCCATCGTGCTGGTCACGCCGAACAATCCCACCGGCTCGGTCTACAGCCCCCAGCATATCGGTCGGTTCTATGATCTCGCGAAGGCCAAAGAGGTCGCGCTCGTCATCGACGAGACCTACAAGGATTTCCGCCCGGTCCCGTCCGAGCCGGCCCATGGCCTGTTCGGCGATCCCGACTGGCGGGAGACGCTCGTCCAGCTCTACAGCTTCTCCAAGGCCTTCGCGATCACCGGCTATCGGGTGGGCTCGGCGATCGGCGGCCCGGAATTGCTCGACGCGGTCGAGAAGATCGTGGACTGCATGGCGATCTGCGCGCCGCGGATTGCCCAGGAGGCGGCGCTCTACGGGTTGCGCCATCTCACCAGATGGAAGCGCGACAAGGCGGGGCAGATGGAAGCGCGGCTCAAGGCGCTGACCGACGCCTTCGCCACGCCGGGGCTCGACTACCGGCTGGTCAGCGCCGGTGCCTATTTCGCCTATGTCCGGCACCCTTTTGCGGGCGAACCCGCCGAAAGCGTCGCCCGCCGGCTCGCCAGCGAGCACCATATGCTGGTGCTGCCGGGAAGCATGTTCGGACCGGATCAGGAGCGCTATCTGAGGCTCGCTTTTGCCAATGTCGATGCCGCCCTGATGCCGGAAATGGCCGAGCGGTTCCTTGAGAGTCAGATGGCAGTGAAGGCAGTAGGCAATAGGCAGTAGGCACTAGGGAGAACACGCCACTGCCTAATGCCTAATGCCGACTGCCCAATTTAACGAGGCATGTTGTTGCCGGCGGCATTTTGCCGCCTATATGTGGGGGATGAACACCCTCGCCCGCACCGCCGCCTCGCGAACGCTGCTCAAGCTGACGTCGCAATGGCTGATGGACCAGGCGCTGGCCGAAACCAGCCTGCAGGACGTGGTCAACGGCCTGTGCGAAAGGCTGCTGGCGGCCGGCGTGCCGATCGCCCGCGCCCATGTCTCCTTTGCGGTGCTCCACCCGCTCTATCGGAGCATCGGCTACACCTGGTGGCGCGGCAAGGGACTGACGGTCGAAGGCTACCGGCACGATGCCACGAGCGACGGCTCGAACCGGTTCCTCAAAAGCCCCTATTTCCACCTGCTGCACCATGGGCTCGAGCATCTGCGCCGGCGGCTCGACACCGGCGGCGAGGCGGAATTTCCCATCATCGACGATCTCAGGGCCTTACGCATGACCGACTACATCGCCTATGCCAGCGCCTTCGATCCCGACCGCCTGCGCGGCATGGTCGGGTCCTGGGCCACCGACCAATCGGGCGGCTTCGCCGAATCCGAGATCAATGCCCTGATCGACATCCAGCGCACCTTCGCCGTCACCTGCAAGGCGGCGCTTCGGGGCGACATCGCCAAGAGCGTGCTGTCGACCTATATCGGCAAGAGCGCGGGCTCGCGGGTGCTGCTCGGCCAGGTCAAGCGCGGCGACGGCGAGACCATCCGGGCGGCACTGGTGTTCGGCGACCTACGCGGTTCCACCCGGCTCGCCGAGGAGCTCGGCCGGCAGGATTATATCGAGGCGCTCAACGCCTATTTCGACTCGGTGGCGGGGGCGTTTGCCGATGCCGGCGGGGAGATCCTGAGCTTCGTCGGCGACGGGTTCCTGGCGATCTTCCCCTGCGAGCGTCACAAGCGCGAGACCCAGGAGGCCTGTCTGAAAGTGCTCCGGGCGTCGCAGGAGGCAATCCGGCGCATGGCGGCCACCAATGCCGAGCGGGCCGAGGCCGATCGCCCGGCGCTGCAATTCGGGCTCGGGCTTCATATCGGCAATGTGATGTTCGGCAATGTCGGGATGGCCGACCGGCTGACCTTCTCGGCCTTCGGCAGCGCCGTCAACACGGCATCGCGGCTCCAGGACCTGACCAAGATCTATTCCACACCGGTGGTGGCGAGCCAGGATTTCCGGGACTATGCCGGCGGCCGCTGGGAATTGCTCGGCGAGGAGACCTTGCGCGGCCTCGATCACCCGGTGCCGACCTGGGCGCCGGTGCTCGAAGGGGTGGAGCAGGTGGCTGCCGCCCGGAGCCAACCGAAGGAGACCCTTTTCACGGATGCCGAGAACGTCGTAATGCTGGCGCGCAGGAGGCCAGGAACGGCAAATTAGCTTTCTAAGGAGGACCTTAAGACGCCAGAAATCTTGTCTTGCGCCTGTCAAGGGGTTCAGGCAGGTTTCACTTCACCGTGAGGGGGCTCTTGCGGCATGAGTCGGCGGACCACGCGGTCTGCCGCGGGCGGGGACGGCTGAGTAAGATCCTGCAGCAACCGGCTGACACAAGAGCAGATGGGCGCGAGAAGCTGCACGCTCCTCTCGCCCCTGCGAAGCACCGATGTCTCCTGGCTTATCTTCCGAGGGGTCAATGAAGGCCCAAACCGACCTGCTGCGCGTCGAGAACCTGCGGATCAGCTTCACGCTGCATGGCGGCGTGATCGAGGCGGTGCGGCGGGCGAGCCTCAGGATCCTGCCGGGCAAGGTGACGGCGCTGGTCGGGGAGTCGGGCTCCGGCAAATCGGTCATGGGTCAGGCCATTCTCGGCATCCTGCCGCGGGTCGGCCAGATCACCGGCGGGCGCATCCTGTTCACCGATCCGCGGAGCAGGCCGCCGAGCACCATCGACATCGCGGCGCTCGATGCCGACGGCAGCCAGATGCGCTCGCTGCGCGGCGGTCGCATCGCGATGATCTTCCAGGAACCGATGACCTCGCTGTCGCCGGTCCACACCATCGGCAACCAGATCGAGGAGGCGCTGCAGCTGCACCAGCCGGTGGCGCGGCAGGAAGCGCGGCACAAGACCGAGGAGATGCTGGGGCTGGTCGGCTTTCCCCATCCCGGCAAGGCCTACGACATGTACCCCTTCGAGCTGTCGGGGGGCTTGCGGCAGCGGGCGATGATCGCCATGGCGCTGATCTGCCGCCCGGCGCTCCTGATCGCCGACGAGCCGACCACCGCGCTCGACGTCACCATCCAGGCGCAGATCCTCAAGCTGCTGCGCGACCTGCAGCAGCGCTTCGAGATGTCGATGCTGCTGATCACCCACGATCTCGGCGTGGTCGCCAATGCTGCCGATGAGGTGGCGGTGATCTACCATGGCGAGATCATGGAGGCCGGCACCGTCCAACACATCTTCAACGCACCGCAGCACACCTATCTCAAGGCGCTGATGGCGGCGGTGCCGCATTTCAACATGAAGCATGGCCAGCGGCTGGTGTCGCTGCGCGACATTGCGGTGTCGGCCAACACGCTGTTCGGGCCGCGCAAGCGCGATGCCCGGGAGAGCGGCTCCAAGGTGCTGCTGTCGGTCAAGGACCTGTCGAAATCCTTCTCGACCCGCAAGGAGGGCTGGTTCGGCGCGGGCGAGACCGCCACCGTCAGGGCTGTCGAACATGTCAGCTTCGAGATCCGTCGCGGCGAATGCCTGGGGCTGGTCGGCGAAAGCGGCTGCGGCAAGACCACGGTGTCGAAGCTCCTGATGCGGGCGGTGACGGCCGACAGCGGCACCGCGACGTTCAACACCGATGAGGGGCCGGTCGATCTCCTGACGCTGAGAGGAGCGCGGCTCAAGAAGATGCGGCAGCGGATCCAGATGGTGTTCCAGGACCCGTTCTCGTCGCTGAGCCCGCGAATGACCGTGTCCAACATCCTGCGCGAGCCGCTCGAGGTCCATGGCGTCGGCAACGAGAAGTCGCGCTCCACGCTGGTCGGCGAGCTGATGCGGGCCGTCGGCCTCGATCCGCGCTTCCAGGCGCGCTACCCGCACAGCTTCTCGGGCGGCCAGCGGCAGCGTATCGGCATCGCCCGGGCACTGGCGCTCGATCCCGACCTCTTGATCTGCGACGAGCCGGTGTCGGCGCTCGATGTTTCGGTGCAGGCGCAGGTGCTGAACCTGCTGAAGGACCTGCAGAGCGAGCTCGGCCTCACCTATCTGTTCATCTCGCACAATCTGGCGGTGGTGGATTACATGTCCGACCGCATCGCCGTGATGTGCCGCGGCCGCATCGTCGAGCTGGCGCCGCGGGAGGTGCTGTTCAAGGCTCCAGCCCATCCCTATACGCGGGCGCTGCTGGCGGCGGTGCCCTACCCCGATCTCGCCCGGCCGCTCGACTTCAAGCTGCTCGATCTCGGCGGCGCGTCCGACGACCGCAGCTGGGGGCCCCAGTTCCGCAATGGCGGCGAGCCGGGAGAGCTCCAGCATATGGATATCGGGCCGGGCCACTTCGTGCTTGCCCGCAAAACCGCAGACATCAGGGAGCTACGCCCATGATCCGGATGCTCTTTCGCGCGGTTCTGATCCTGGCGCCGCTGATGCTGGCGGCGCCGGCCTCGGCCTTTGTCGAGACGCCGTCGCTCGCCGACAAGGTGAAGGGCGGCGAGCTGCCGCCGGTCGCCGACCGGGTTCCGACCAATCCGCGGGTGATCGATCTCCCCGCCATGGGCCGGCAGATCGGCAAGCATGGCGGCAAGGTCTATTCGGTGATCGGCGGCCAGAAGGACATCCGCTTCATGTCGCTGAACGGCTATTCCCGGCTGGTCGGCTATGACGAGAAGCTGCAGCTCGCGCCGGACATCCTCGAAAAATACACCGTCGAGGACGGCCGCATCTTCACGCTCACCTTGCGCAAGGGCCACAAATGGTCGGATGGCCAGCCGGTGACCACGGAGGATTTCCGCTACGCCTATGAGAATGTGATGCTGAACGAGGACCTCAATCCCGGCGGGCTGCCCAACGAGCTGATGCCCGAAGGCAAGCCGCCGAAATTCACCGTGGTGGACGACCTCACGGCGAAATTCGAGTTCGAGGATCCCAATCCGAACTTCCTTCCTTCGCTTGCGGCGCCGCTGCCGCCGCCGATCCTGCTCCCCTCCCATTACCTCAAGCAGTTCCACAAGAAGTTCCAGACCAAGGAGAAGCTCGAGGAGCTGATCAAGGCCGGGAAGTACAAGAACTGGAAGCAGATGCATATCCGGCTCGGGCGCCAGAACCGGCCGGAGAATCCCGAGCTGCCGACGCTCGATCCCTGGGTCAACACCACCCAACCGCCGGCCGAGCAGTTCGTGTTCGTGCGCAATCCCTATTATCACCGGGTCGACACCGCCGGCCAGCAGCTCCCCTATGTCGACCAGTTCGTGCTCAACACCAGCTCGACCCAGCTCATCGCCGCCAAGACGGGGGCCGGGGAAAGCGACCTCCAGTCGCGCTACATCGAGTTCGAGGACTATACGTTTCTGAAGCAAGCCGAGCAGCGGGAGAATATCGACGTGCTGCTGTGGGAGCGCACGCAGGGCTCCCGGGTGGCGCTGTTCCCGAACCTGAACTACCAGGACCCGGTGTGGCGCAAGAT
>JBKOZY010000159.1:0-4178 GCA_046726135.1 Pseudomonadota bacterium
GACGGACCTCGTAGGTCTCTCCCCGGTTGGCAAGCAGCGCACCGTAGGCGGCTGACAGAAAGAAGGGGATAAGCGACATGACACTGGTCATGTTGAGCATCAGCGCGAACGCATCGTTGGACCAGTACGTGCTGATGACAAAGATCTGCACGATAATGTTGGTAGCCCACAGCGCTGCTGCCGGCACCTTGTTCGCGTTCTCCGTTGCGAAAACCTTCGGCATATCCTCCGAGCGGGCAGCCGCGGAAAGCACTTCCGCGCAGATCAGCGACCAAGCGAGATAGGCGCCGAGCACCGACACGATCAGACCGATGCTCACGAAGACAGAACCCCAGGGTCCGACCACGGCCTCGAGCACCGCCGCCATCGAGGGTTGGCGCATCTGGGCAATGTCGGCGCGCGCCAGTACGGCGTAGGGCAGGAGAGTGACGCAAACCATCAGCGTCGTCACGCCGAGAAAGCCGAAGATGGTGGCTATGCCCACGTGGGAGCGCTGCTCAGCGTAGCGCGAATAGACGCTCGCGCCCTCGATGCCGAGGAACACGAACACCGTCACCAGCATCGTCGCGCGGACCTGCTCGAACAGGCTGGTTTCCGGCATCCCCTCGCCGCCCCAGAAATTCGCCCGGAAGAGATCTGCCTTGAAGGCGAAGATCAAGATTACGATGAAGACCAGGATCGGCATGATCTTTGCGACGGTCACGATCGTATTGATAAACGCTGCTTGCTGGACGCCGCGCAGGATCGTGAAGTGGAAGAGCCAGATGCCGACTGAGGCGACGACGATCGCGGTGACGGTGTTGCCGTCGCCGAAGACGGGGAAGAACGCGCCGAGGGTCGACTTGATCAGCACCCAATAGGAAACGTTTCCAATGCAGCTGCCGATCCAGTAACCGAAGGCGGAAAGAAAGCCCGGATAATCGCCGAACCCCGCCCGCGCATAGGCAAACACGCCGGCGTCGAGATCGGGTTTGCGTTCGGCGAGGGTCTGGAATACGCGGGCGAGCGTGTACATGCCGGTCACCGCAATGCACCACGCGATGATCGCGCCGAAGGGGCCGGTCGCGATGCCGAAGGTTCGAGGAAGCGAGAAAATGCCGGCCCCCACCATGGAGCCGACAACCATCGCCGTCAGGGCATATAGAGAAAGCTTCTGTACCGGCTCAGACGCCACTGGCCTTCCCCGCCCGTTGAGCGGCGGGCCTTTCGTACACTCCTCTGCCACGTCGTCCCGGTAAGGCAGGGAGTTACTTTTCCATCTGGGACGAGCTTCCCAGCTTTTATAACTATACCTAAAGCTCGATTAGAGTACGTTCCAATCGAGATTGGTCAAAGATGTAAGCAAAAAACGCCTTTAACAAGTAGCACCTTGGTGATCAACCAGCACCTCATGCTACAGTTTGCGTTACGCCAAGAGGGAACAGGAGTTTGGTGTCCCCCTCGGCCGAGGCGGTCACTCGGGCGTCGATCGGCCGGTGGCGCTGCCGCCAATTGCCTGAAGACTATTGTCCAGTCTCTCTGCCGCGGCCGGCGGCGGTTCGCTCCTTGCTTGCCGCTTCCCAGACCTCCCGTGCGGCGTCGAAGTTGAGGCAGGCGATGCCAAGGCCGACAATGATGTCGGGCCAGGCGGAGATCCAGAGGGTGGCGGTGATCACGCCCGCGGCGATGATGGCGATGTTCGACACGGCATCGTTGCGGGCCGAGAGAAAGGCGGCGCGGGTCAGGCTGCCGCTCATCGATCGGAAGCGGGCGAGCAGAAATGCGCAGGTCAGATTGACGGCGAGCGCCCCGGCGCCGGTCAATGACAACGCCCATGGTTCCGGCGCGATCGGCGCCATGAGCTTGTCCCAAGCCGTCCAGAGCGTCGCGATACCGGGAACGAGCAGGATGCCGGCCAGCACCATGCCGACCCGTGCCCGCATGGTGGCGCTCCAGCCGAGCGCGGCGAAGATCAGCAGATTGATCGACGCATCTTCGAGGAAATCGATGCTGTCGGCGAACAGCGATACCGAGCCGATGATCAGCGCGACGGCGAACTCCACGCCGAAATAGGCAAGATTGAGCAGCGCGACAAACGCCACCACCCGGCGGAGCGCGTCATCGTGCTCCGTCAACGCGCTCACGTCGTCGATTGGCCGGAGCGCGCCAAGGCGGCATCGCGCCGCGGCGTGTCGTCGCTCGACTGCCGCGGCAAACCATCGTCAATGTCGAACCAGGGTATCCGCTTGTCAGCCACCGCCAGCACCACCGGGTCACCGCGGGCGGCGCGATCGGCGACCGGGGCGAAGGACAGCCGGTGATGCGGGCTGACGCCCAGGCGCTCGAGGGCGGCGCGATGCTCCGGCGTGCCATAGCCCTTGTGCTGGTGGAAATCATAGCCGGGGCATGCTTCGTCGAGCGCGCACATGATGCGGTCGCGGGTAACCTTGGCAATGATCGAGGCGGCGGCCACCGACACCGACAGGGCGTCCCCCTCGACCACGGTGCGGACGGCGCAGTCGAGCTCGGGGGCGCGGTTGCCGTCGACCAGAGCGAGGTCGGGCCGGCAGGGCAGGGCGCGGATGGCTTCGCGCATCGCCTGCAGCGTCGCCTGGAGGATGTTGATGCGGTCGATGGTGGCGACATCGGCAATGCCGATGCCGACCAGCGCGCGCGCCATGATCTTGCCAAAGGCGACCTCGCGGGCCATCGCGGTCAGCTTCTTGGAATCGTCGAGTCCGCGGGGAATGCGGCGGCCCTGGAAAATGACGGCGGCGGCGACCACCGGGCCGGCCCATGGGCCGCGCCCTGCTTCGTCGACCCCGGCGACGATCCGGTAACCCTGTGCCATTCCCTCCGCCTCGAATCGGCTGGTCGGCGCCATCCGAAATCCCCGCGCTGATTCCCCGGCGCGAGTGTATCAAGGGCCAGGCAGGAGGGAAGGGGCCCGGCGGATCGTTTCCACCGGTCCAGCGCGGCAAAGTGGAGAGTCAAAGAAGCGGCAGCTGCTCGCCAGGCCGGGGCGGGCGCTTGAAGGCGTCGGTCGACAGCCTGGTCTTGTCGCGATTGATCCCAAGGCGCGAGCAGGCGAGCTCGAAGCGGCGGCCGATGGTCCACGCATAGGGACCGGTGCCGGTCATGCGGCGGCCGAAGGTCGCGTCATTCTCCTTGCCATCGCGGGTCTGGCGGATCAGCGACAGCACATGAGCGGCCCGATCGGGGCGCGCCGCGGTCAACCATTCGCTGAAGATCGTCTTCACCTCGAGCGGCAGGCGCAGCAACACGTAACCGGCCTCGCGGGTGCCGGCAGCATGGGCGGCGCCCAGGATCTTCTCGATCTCGCTGTCATTGAGGGCCGGGATGATCGGCGCCACCATGACGGTGGTGGGCACGCCGGCAGCGGCAAGCAGCCCAAGCGCTTCGAGCCGCTTGCCGGGGGTCGCTGCCCGAGGCTCCATGGCGCGGGCAAGCTTCGGGTCGAGGGTGGTGACCGACACGGCGACCTTGACCAGCCGTTTTTTTGCCATTTCCTGCAAAATGTCGAGATCGCGGAGCACCAATGCGCTCTTGGTGACGATGCCGACCGGGTGATTGAACTCGGCGAGGACCTCGAGGATCTGGCGGGTGAGCCGATATTGCCGCTCGATCGGCTGATAGGGGTCGGTGTTGGCGCCGAGCGCAATGGTCTGCGGCTGATAGGCGGGGTCGGAGAGCTCGTTGCGCAGGAGCTCCGGCGCATTCAGCTTGGTGAACAGCTTGGTCTCGAAATCAAGGCCGGGGGACAGTCCCATATAGGCGTGGGTTGGCCGGGCGTAGCAATAGCTGCAGCCATGCTCGCAGCCGCGATAGGGATTGATCGAGCGGTCGAAGGAAATGTCGGGTGAGCTGTTGCGAGTCAGGATGGTCTTGGGCTGCTCGGCAATGACAGTGGTCTTGAAGGGCGGCAGCTCCTCGAGGCTTTCCCATCCGTCATCGACAAGATGCCGCGACAGCGCCTCGTAGCGGCCCGACCCGTTGGACCGAGCGCCGCGGCCGCGCGCCAGTTTGGTGGCCAGACGCACCGCCTCGGTCGTCTCGTTCTCGAAGCCGAGCGACGGTCTGATCTGCTTGTGGACGGTAACCATGGCCGCGAAGGTAGAGCGTCCATGAGAACAAATCAAGAACTGAAATGATTGCTAGCTCTTGCGGCGCTGCAGATG
>JBKOZY010000160.1:0-2652 GCA_046726135.1 Pseudomonadota bacterium
CCATGGCGGCGACGGGATCAGCCAACGGTGGAGAACGACATGCCGTGCTTATTGCAGGGCCGACGGCAAGCGGCAAGTCGCGCGCCGCCCTGGCGATCGCCCGCGCCTTTGGCGGCGTCGTCATCAATGCCGACGCCATGCAATGCTATCGCGAGCTGAAGATCCTCACCGCCCGGCCTTTCGATGCCGATGAGGCGCAAGTGCCGCATCGCCTCTATGGCCATCGCCGCGCCGCCGAGCCATGGTCGGCCGGCGTCTTTGCCGATGAAGCCGCGGCCGCGATCGCGGCCGCCTGGCAGCGCCAGTCCCTGCCGGTGATCGCCGGCGGGACCGGCCTCTATCTCAGGGTGCTGGAAACGGGCCTCGCGCCGTTCCCGCCCATCCCCGAGATGGTGCGCCGACGCTGGCGCGAGGCGCTGCGGCGCGACGGGGTCGCCGCCCTGCATGCCCGCCTGACGCCGGAGGATCGCCAGGCCATCTGTCCGAGCGACCCGCAGCGGGTCTTGCGGGCGCTCGAGATCCAGGAGGTCACCGGCGAGCCATTCTCCGTTCACCATGAGCGCCACACGCCAACCGGAACATTGGCCGGCGCCAACGTCATTCGCATCGCCATCATTCCCGATCGTTCGACCCTCTACGATCAAATCGACCGGCGATCGGCAGCCATGATGGATGCCGGCGCGCTCTTAGAGGTGAAGGACCTGCTTGCCCTCGGCCTTGATCCCTCGCTGCCGGCAATGCGGGCCATCGGGGTCGAAGCACTCGCCGCCCACCTTGCCGGCGCCATCGATCAAGGCGAGGCATTGGCGCGGTTTCAGCGCGAGAGCCGCAACCTTGCCAAGCGCCAGCTCACCTGGATCCGCGGCCAGATGACTGATTTTTTGACTGTCGCGACCGCTGAGCAGGCCGTCGCGCTGGCCGGCGACGCGCTCGGGCCGCCGTGGCGTCCCCCGCTTGACGGCAGCCTCGCCAGAGGTTAAAGGTCGCCGATGATCAGGACTCTCCTTATTGTAGGATCGCGCACCGCCGGGGTGGCATAGACCGCCCCGCCTGAGGTGGTGCGCGACAACAAGGCCCGTCAGCGGGCCTTTTTCATTTTCAAGGGTCGATCGGATAGTCTGAGATGAAACACGAGAACGGGATAAGCGGCATGAGCGGCGAGGAAGAGTTGATGACCGGCGCGGAGATCGTGCTGAAGGCGCTTGCCGACCAGGGCGTGACCCATATTTTCGGCTATCCCGGCGGTGCGGTGCTCCC
The DNA here is from genome assembly GCA_046726135.1 of Pseudomonadota bacterium. Classification (GTDB taxonomy): domain Bacteria; phylum Pseudomonadota; class Alphaproteobacteria; order Rhizobiales; family Aestuariivirgaceae; genus DATAFF01. The sequence goes on from JBKOZY010000160.1 coordinate 1,258, forward strand.
GATCTATGATGAGCTGTTCCAGCAGGACCAGCTGCGCCACATCCTGGTGCGCCATGAGCAGGGCGCCACCCACATGGCCGAGGGCTTTGCCCGCTCGACCGGCAAATGCGGCGTCGTCCTTGTCACCTCGGGGCCGGGCGCCACCAATGCCGTCACCGGTCTGACCGATGCGCTGATGGACTCGATCCCCATGGTCTGCATCACCGGCCAGGTGCCGACCCATCTCATCGGCAATGACGCCTTCCAGGAATGCGACACCGTCGGCATCACCCGGCCGTGCACCAAGCACAATTACCTGGTCAAGAATGTCAACGATCTGGCGCGCATCCTGCACGAGGCCTTCCATGTCGCGACCCATGGTCGCCCCGGCCCCGTCGTGGTCGACATCCCGAAGGACGTCCAATTCGCCAAGGGCCGCTATATCGGCCCTGCCAATATCGAGCACAAGACCTACCGACCACGCGTCAAGGGCGACCCCGTCGCTATCGAGGCGGCGGTCGCGCTGCTGCTCCAGGCCAAGCGGCCGCTGATCTATTCGGGTGGCGGCGTCATCAACTCCGGCCCCGATGCATCGCACCGTCTGCGTGAGCTCGTCGAGAAGACCGGCTTCCCGATCACCTCGACGCTGATGGGCCTCGGCGCCTACCCCGCCTCCGGACCGAACTGGCTCGGCATGCTGGGCATGCACGGCACTTACGAGGCCAATCTCGCGATGCATGGCTGCGACGTCATGCTGTGTGTCGGCGCCCGTTTCGACGATCGCATCACCGGTCGGATCGATGCCTTTTCGCCCGGCTCGAAGAAGATCCACATCGACATCGATCCCTCCTCGATCAACAAGAACGTCCGCGTCGACATCCCGATCGTCGGCGACTGCGCCAATGTCCTGGCCGACATCCTGGCCCTGATGCGCGAGCGCAAGGCCTGGCCCGATCGGGACAATCTCCAGGATTGGTGGAAGGACATTGCCCGCTGGCGACGGCGCGACTGCCTGCGCTACCGGCGGAACGACGACGTCATCATGCCGCAATATGCGCTGGAGCGGCTCTATGCCCTGACCCGCGGCCACGACACCTACATCACCACCGAGGTCGGCCAGCACCAGATGTGGGCCGCCCAGTTCTTCCGCTTCGAGGAGCCGAACCGCTGGATGACCTCGGGCGGGCTCGGCACCATGGGCTATGGCCTGCCGTCGGCGATCGGCGTCCAGGTGGCTCATCCGAAATCGCTGGTGATCGACATAGCCGGCGATGCCTCGGTGCAGATGACCATGCAGGAGATGTCGACGGCGGCGCAGTACGACCTGCCGATCAAGATCTTCATCCTCAACAACGAATATATGGGCATGGTGCGCCAGTGGCAGGAGCTTCTGCATGGCGGCCGCTACTCCCATTC
>JBKOZY010000161.1:0-12938 GCA_046726135.1 Pseudomonadota bacterium
GTGCTGTTCGACGGGCTCGCCATCGCGTCGCTGGTGATCGGCGTCAATCTCATTGCCGATGGGATCGAGAGCGTGGTCAATGGCTGAGAACGCGCTCGCCTTCTCATCGGTCGATGTCGCCTATCGGATTCGCGGCATGGCGCGGACGGTGCTGCGCGGCTTGTCGTTCCACATCAAACGGGGCGAGGCCTATGGATTGGTCGGCGAGTCGGGTTGCGGCAAGTCCACCGCCGCCTTTGCGGCAGTGCGCTATCTGCCGCGCAACGGCGAGGTGGCGGCGGGACGCATCGCGGTCAATGGGCAGGATCTGATGAGCATGGGGGCGCGCGATCTCAGATCGCTGCGGCAGACCACAGTGGCGATGGTCTATCAAGACCCCGGCCGCGCGCTCAATCCATCGATGCGGATCGGCCGACAGATTGCCGAGATCTTCGAGCTCGGCGGCGTGGCGCGAGGGCCGGCCACGACGCGCAGCGCCGAGATGCTCGACCGGGTGCGAATCTCCGATCCGCGGCGGGTGATGGAGCGCTATCCGCATCAGCTGTCGGGCGGCATGCAACAGCGGGTGGCAATCGCCATGGCGCTGGCGCGCGATCCGGCTCTGCTCATTCTTGACGAACCGACGACGGGCCTCGATGTGACAGTCGAGGCGGAGGTCCTCGATCTCATCGAGAAGCTTCGCTTCGAGTTCGACACGGCGATTCTGTTCATCAGCCACAATCTGGCGATCGTGGCGCGGCTGTGCGAGCGCACCGGCGTGCTCTATGCCGGGCGGCTGGTGGAGGAGGGGCCGACGCTGAGCCTGTTCGAGGCGCCGCGTCATCCCTATACGGTCGGGCTGCTGCGCTGTCTGCCACGGCCGGAACGGCGCAAAAGCACGGCGCGTCTCGACACCATCCCGGGCTTTCCGCCAGCGCCGGGGGCGGCGCCGCCGGGCTGCATCTTTACGGCGCGCTGTGCGCTTGCGACCGAGCGCTGCCGGCTCGAGGAGCCGGCGCTCATCGATATCGGGGGACGGTTCAGCCGCTGCCACTATCACGAGCTCGCCGGCGCGCTGCCGCGGAGCGAGCCGGCGCTGGCGGCCGCTCCGGCCGAAGCTTCCGCTGCCGGCCCGATCCTCAGGATCGAGAATCTGAGCAAGACCTACCGGGTCGGCGACCATGCGCTGGCGGCGTTGCGCGATGTTTCGCTCGATCTTCATCAAGGGGAAACGCTGGGGCTTGTCGGCGAGTCGGGGAGCGGCAAGACGACTTTGGCGCGCTCGCTGCTCGGGCTGACCGCGGCCGATCCGCAGAGCCGCATCCGCATGAACGGCCGCACCCTGCCGCCACGAATCGGCGGGCGAGCGCCAGAAGATGTCAAAGCGCTGCAGATCGTGTTCCAGAATCCCGACTCAGCGCTCAATCGGTCGCATGCGGTGCGCCGGCTGATCGGCCGGGCGATCGCCAAGCTCGCAGGGCTCGGTGGCGCGGCGCTGCAACAGCGGCTCCTCGCGTTGACGCGCAGCGTGCAATTGCCCGATCGCTATCTGCCGCAGAAACCGCGGGCGCTGTCCGGCGGGCTCAAGCAGCGGGTGGCAATTGCGCGGGCCTTTGCCGGCGAACCCAAGGTGGTGGTGTGCGATGAACCGACCTCGGCGCTCGATGTCTCGGTGCAGGCAGCGATCCTCAATCTGCTGGCCGATCTCCAATCGATGGAGGGCGTGAGCTACATCTTCATCTCGCATGATCTCAGCGTCATCCGCTATTTGGCCGACCGGATTGCGGTGCTCTATCTCGGCCGCATCGTCGAGATCGGTCCAGCGGAACGGGTGTTTCACGGACCGCAACATCCCTATACGGCAGCGCTGCTCTCGGCGGTTCCCGACATCAGCGGCAGCCATGGCGCACGCATCCGACTTCAAGGCGAGATCCCGAGCGCGCTCAAGCCGCCCGCGGGCTGCGTGTTTCAGAGCCGCTGCCCGCGCAAGATCGGTCGGATCTGCGAAACCGATGAGCCGGCGTTGAGCGAGGCCGAGGCCAGGCATGCGATCCGCTGCCACATCCCGCCCGACGAGCTCACGCCCCCCGTGAAATGACATCGCGCCGGGTGAGGCGGACGATCTCCGGCCTTACCGTCTGACCCTGGCGGCGGCGCAGCGCCAGACGAAAAGCGCGCGGGGTCTCGCCGAACTGGGCCTTGAAGGCGCGGGTGAACACCGATGGATAGGAGAAGCCGCAGGCATCGGCGATGTCCTTCATGGTCTGCTCCTCGTAGAACAGAAGATTGCGCGCCGCCTGGAGCCTGACCTTGAGATAGAGCTGCATCGGCGACTGGCCATAGATGCGGCGGCAGTGGCGCTCGAGCTTGCGGACCGAGATGCCGAGCTCGCTCGCCAGAGCAGCGGGCGCGAGCGGGAAATCGAGATTGCGCTCCATCAGCGCGATGAGGCGGCGCGACAGCGCCGGCGTCGTTTCGCGCGACTGGTCGGCGCGGCGCTGCGGCGAGGTGCCCGGCCGCGGCGTGTGGACCAGCGCATCGGCGACTTCGACTGCCAACGCACGGCCGTGGAACCGCTCGATCAGCGTCAGCATGAAATCGAGAGTGGCGACGCCGCCGGCACAGGAGGCGATGCCCTGGCTTTCCATGAACAAACGGTCGGCGGTGGTCCGCCCGGGGAAACGCTCGCGATAGGACGGGGCAGCCTCCCAATGGACGGCGGCGCCGCTGTCGTCGAGGAGCCCGGCCTGGGTCAGGGCGAAGGCACCGGTGTCGACGCCGGCGACCAGGGCGCCATGGCGTCGGGCGGCGCGAATCGCCGACAGCAACCGGCTGGTATTGCGCTGGACCGGCAGATTGCCCTCGAACACCAGCACGACCTCAGCGGCCGGCATGGTGGCAAGCGACCCGTCCGGCTTGATCCACATGCCGTTGCTCGCCCTGACGTCGCGACCGTCTTCCGAAACGGTTACGGCGCTCACCAGCGTGCGGCCGCTGTTCTGATTGACGATGCGAAGCGCCTCGGTCGCCAGCACGAAAGCGTTGATCGGGAACTCCGGCTGGAGCAGGAAGACGAAGCGGGGAATGTTGCGGCTTTGGTCGAGCATGATTGTATCCCAGAGACTGCCGCCTATTGAGAAGGATTTGTCGCTCCAGGTCAATTCCTTGCCTGTTTTGCTGCGATGATCGGGCATGGGCCCGGATCATCTCAAACGGCGGCTCGAAGGCTGCTACGTCACTGTGCCGACGCCCTTCGGCGACTCGCCCGGGCTGCCGGTGGACGGTTCGGCGTTGCGCAGCTTCGTGCGCTTTCTGCTCGACAACGGGCTCAATGCCGAGAATGCGACGCTGCTGGCCGGCGGCGCTGCCGGCGATTTCTCGACCATGAGCTTCGAGGAGCGGCTGGGGGTGGCGGAAACCGTGATGGACGAGGCGTCGGGCCGGGTGCCGCTCGCCTTTGGCGGCCAAACGACGAGCACGCGTGAGCTCTGCCGCCTGGCGGATGCCGCTTCGTCAATGGGGTTCGACTTCCTGCAGGTCTCCTGCCCGTTTTACTTCACCCATACCGAGGCGGATTTCGAGGAGTTCGTCACCGCCGGAGCGGCGGCGGCCAAGAATATCGGCATCATCGTCTACAACACCTTCTGGACCGCAACGAATTTGAGCTTCGGCATGGTCGAGAGGTTGGCGAAGATCCCCAACATCGTCGGGCTGAAATGGGCGACTCCGCGCACCGACGCCATGGAGTTCGAGGATGTCACCTCGCATTTCTCCGACCGCTTCACCATCATCGACAACAATCTGTTCTTTCCCACTTCGGCGATACCGGCGCTTGGCGCACGGGCGTTCGAGGTCCATTTGTGCAATTACTGGCCGGAATGGGGCGTAAAACTGATCGACCAGGTCAAGCGCGGTGACTACGCCGAGATCGCCCGCATGATGGTCAAGGAGGCGATGCCGTTCTACAAGCTGTGGACCCGCATCGAGCGCGAATATACGAGCGGCGATGGGTATCTCGACAAGCTTTGCATGGAGCTCATCGGGCTGCCATCGAGCCGCTGCCGACCGCCCACCCGCGATGTCCGCCAGCGCTACCGCGCTGCTGCGCTGGCGATGATGCAGGAGACCGGGGTGCCGCGGCTCAAGGACCGGTGATGCCCATGGATCGGCGTGCCAATATGGTCAGGCTTGCTCCCGCCGACAATGTCGCGGTTGCGCTGAGCGATATTGCTGCCGGCGAGATGGCGCTCGACCGGGCTCAGCTGACGGTGACAGTGCGCGAGCGCATCCCGCAGGGCCACAAGATCGCACTCCAGTCGATCGGCGCCGATGAGCCGATCATCCGCTTCGGCTTGCCGGTGGGGCTGGCGAAGGCGGCGATCGCCAAGGGCGCGCTGGTTCACATCCATAATGTCCGCAGCCAGTATCTCGACAATGAGGTCGACCATTATGAGTGACGCGCCAGCGCATTCGGTGGCGGCAATCCCGCGGCTCGACCTCAGCGGAATGCGGGGTTACTTGCGGCAGGACGGCCGCAAGGGCATCCGCAATTTCCTGGCGGTCGTCTATCTCGTCGAATGCGCCCATCACGTAGCTCGGCGGATTGCCGAGCCGTTCCAGGAGCAGGGAGGGCAGTTGATCGGCTTTCCCGGCTGTTATCCGAGCGACTATGCCCATCGGATTCTCGAGGGAATGTGCACCCATCCCAATGTCGGCGCGGTGCTGCTCGTGTCGCTCGGCTGCGAGGAGTTTCGGCGCAGCGATCTCAAGGACGCGATTGCCCGATCGGGGCGGCCGGTCGAGCTCATGGTGATCCAGGATCGCGGCGGCACCCGCTCGACAATCGATGAGGGCCGCGCCTTCGTCGCCGGCGAGCTGGCGCGATTGAAGACCGCGCCGACCATGTCGCTGTCGCTCGCCGAGCTGGTGATCGGCACCAAATGCGGCGGCTCGGACGGCCTCTCCGGCATCACCATCAATCCGGCGGTCGGCCATGCCTTCGATCTGCTGGTCGATCAGGGCGCGACGGTGATGTTCGAGGAGACACCGGAGCTGATTGGCTGCGAGCAGCATTTGGCAAGCCGCGCCGTCACGCCCGAGCTTGGCGCGGAGCTCATCGCCGCCGTCGCCAAGGCCGATGCCTATCACCGGGAGCTCGGTCATGGCAGCTTCGGCGGCGGCAACATCAAGCATGGGCTCACGACCATCGAGGAGAAATCGGTCGGCGCCTATGCCAAGAGCGGCAGCCGGCCGATCATCGGTCTGCTCAAGCCCGGCGACCGGCCGCGCCGGCCTGGCCTTCATCTGATGGACACGGTCAATGACGGACCGGTCAAGCTCGGCATCCCCAATATCAACGACACCCAGACGGTGACCGAGATGGTGGCCAGCGGCTGCCAGCTGATCGTGTTCACCACCGGCGCCGGCTCGGTGGTCGGCCAGGCGATCGCGCCGATCATCAAGGGCGTGTCGAACTCCCGGGTGTTCCAGCGGCTCGCCGACGATATCGACGTCAATGGCGGCACCATTGCCGATGGCCAGGAGACGATCCAGGAGGTCGGCGAGCACATCTTACGCAAGATCGTGGCGCTGGCGAGCGGCGAGCAGAGCCGCTCCGAAGCGCTCGGGCACCAGGAATTTGCGCTCGCCTATAAGAGCTATGAACCGGCGGGACCGGCCTGCTTCCCGCTCGGATAGAAAGGGAGAGGAAACATGACCAGGCTGAACAGATTCGTGATGACTGCGGCGTTCCTGATTGGCGCCGTGCTGCCGTCAGCGGCCAATGCGGCCGACCCGGTGCGGCTCAGGCTCAATTGGATGTATTACGGCTCGCATGCGCCCTTTGCGCTCGGCAAGGACAAGGGCTATTTCCGTGATGCCGGGATCGATCTCGACATCCGCTCGGGCAATGGCTCGGGCTCGGCCCATCGGCTGGTGGCCAATAACGATAGCCAGTTCTCCTACGGCTCTTGCGCCTCGATGGTCAACCTCGCGGCGAAAGGCGCGCCACTGATCTCGGTGGCGGTGATCGACGCGATGGGCACCGAAGCGGTGATCGTTCGTCCCGATGCCGGGGTGAGCAAGCTTGAGGATCTCAAGGGCAAGTCCATCCTCACCACTGCCAATGCCGGGGTGAACACCTTCTTTCCGCTGGTGCTGAAGAATGGCGGGCTCACCGAGGGCGACGTCAAGATCACCAATGTGCCGGATGGCGCGCTGGTGTCGAGCTATCTCCAGGGGGCAGGGGGGTCGGTCGGCATTTTGGGCGGGCTTGACGACAAGCCGGCCGAGATCAAGGCCAATGGCGGAGCGCAGCCGGTGACGTTTCCCTATTCGGATTTCGGCGTCAATCAGGTGGGCTACTGCATCGTCACCAACACCGAGACGCTGAAGACCAATCCCGACCTGGTGAAGCGCTTCGTGGAAGCGACGCTCAAGTCCTACAAGGAGGCGGAGGCCAATCCCGATGCGGCGATCGCGGCCATGGCCGATATCGTCGGCGGCACCATGGCCGAGGATCAGGGCAAGGCCCAGGCGCGGGCGGTGCTCGATGTGACGCTCGGCGTGCTCTATTCAAAGGCCAACACCGACAAGAAGCTCGGCCTCCATGTCGCATCAGACTGGGATGACATGCTCAATCTCATGAAGAAGTACAACGATCTGCAGACCGACAAGCCGGCGACGGCGTTCTACACAAACGATTACGTCAAGTAGGGCAGCCTACCCCGACAGAGGAGGACATGGGCAGCGCGATCGAACTCACCCAAGTGTCGAAGAGCTTCGACACGGTTGATGGCGCCGTCCATGCTTTCGGCCCGGCCGACCTCACCATCGCGCCGGGTGAGTTCGTGTCGCTGCTCGGTCCATCGGGCTGCGGCAAGTCTACCGTCATCCTGATGATCGCCGGGCTGCTCGCGCCGTCGCATGGCGTGATCCGGGTCAATGACCGGCCGGTGGTCGGCCCGCAGACGGCGATCGGCATCATGTTTCAGGACAACACGCTGGTGCCGTGGCGCACGGTGCGCGGCAATATCGAGCTCCAGTTGGAACTCAGGGCGCTCGACAAGAGCCGCTATGCCGAGCGGATCACCGGCATGATCAATGCGGTGAGGCTCGAAGGCTTCGCCGACCGGCAACCCTTCGAGCTGTCGGGCGGCATGCAGCAGCGCGCGGCGTTCTGCCAGGCGCTGGTACATGAGCCGGACACGCTGCTGCTCGACGAGCCGCTGGGCAAGCTCGATGCGATGACGCGGGAGGGCATCCGCGTCGATCTGCAGGCGTTGTGGCTCGAGCGCCGGCCGACCGTGGTGTTCGTCACCCACAGCATCGAGGAGGCGATCCAGCTGTCGAGCAAGATCTGCGTCATCACGCCGCGGCCGGGGCTGATCGACCGGGTCATCGATATCGACCTGCCATGGCCCAGGAACCTCGAGGTGAAGAAGAGCCCGGCCTTTGCCTCCTATCTCGGCATGGTTCAGGAAATCTTTCATGGCTTCGGCGTCTTTTGAGAGCGGTGCGGTCGAGACCGCCAACCGGCCGAGGGCGCTCAGGGCGGCGCTGCGACGGCTGGCGGCGAAGCTCGCTCGTTCCTGGCCGTTCATTGCCTTCTTCGTCGGGTTCTTTCTGTTCTGGGAGTACTCGATCGATTGGTTCGGCATCCCGGCCTACATCCTGCCGAAGCCTTCCGAGATCGTGACCAAGAGCGCGGCCGATTTCGATCGGCTTCTTTATTATACCTATGTCACCGGCGTCGAAACGGTGCTCGGCTATGTCGTTGCGGTGGTCATCGCGGTGCCGCTCGGCCTGGCAATCGCTTTTTCGTCGCTCCTGAGGCGGACCATCTATCCGTTCTTCGTCAGCATCGAGATGACGCCGAAGATCGCCTTTGCGCCGCTCTTCATCTCGTGGCTCGGCTTCGGCCTCCTGCCCAAGGTCATCATCGTCTTTCTCGTCTGCTTCTTCCCGATCGTGCTCAACGCCATCCTCGCCTTCGGATCGCTGCCGGAGGAGCTCGAACGTTTCGTCCGGGCGACCGGGGCGGGGCCATTGCGGGCGTTCATGAAGGTGAGGCTGCCGGCGGCGATGCCGCAATGCTTCGTGGGCTTCAAATATGCGGCGATCAACGCTACGGTCGGCGCGACCATCGCCGAATTCATCGGCAGCGATCAGGGCCTCGGCTTCTATATCCAGATCGTCACCGGCAATATGCGGCCCGACCTGGCCTTTGCCGGCATCTTCCTGCTCACGCTCCTCGGCCTGTCGCTGTTCGGCATCGTCACCTTGTGCGAGCGGCTCGCCATTCCCTGGCACATCTCGCAGCGGCGGCGGCACTGATCGAAAAGGATCTCCTGCTCGTGTCATCTCTCTTTGCTGCTCAAGCGTTGAACCGGATTGCCCGCGAGATCCTGGAGGCGGCGGGCGTTCCGAGCGAGCCGGCAGCGGCGGTCGCCACGGGGCTGCTCCAGGCCGATCTCTATGGCCATCGCACCCATGGGCTGCAGCTCCTCGGCGACTATGTCGAGGCGATCGAGGACGGCAGCATGACCCGCGACGGCGCGCCGCAGGTGGTCAACAGCCATGGCGCGGTCGAGACCTGGGATGCGCGGCGACTTCCCGGCGTGTGGACCACCGGCCTCGCCATCGAGCGCGCCACGGTGCTCGCCGATCAGCTCGGGCTCGGCGCGGTGGCACTCCGCCGCAGCCACCACATCGCCTGCCTGGCGGCATTCCTCGAAGCGCCGGCGCGGGCTGGCACGTTCATTCTGGTCTTCACCTCCGATCCGAGCGCCCGGATGGTGGCGCCCCATGGCGGCGTCACGCCGGTGATGACGCCCAATCCGATCGCTGCCGGCATTCCGGCCGAGCCCGATCCGATCCTGATCGATGTGTCGATGTCGATCACCACCGGCGGGATGACGGCCTTGCGGAAAGCGGAAGGGCGCGCCATGCCGGGGCACTGGCTGCTGACCCCGCAAGGGGCGGTCAGCGATGATCCGCGGGTGCTGGGCGACGGCGGCGCGCTTCTGCCGATCGGTGGGCTCGACCACGGACATAAGGGCTATGCGCTGGGCCTCCTGGTCGAGTGCCTCACCCAGGGCTTGAGCGGCCATGGCCGGGCGGACGAGCCGAGCGAGTGGGGTGCATCGGTGCTGGTGCTGGTGCTCAAACCATCACGCTTCGCCGGCGCGCAAGCCTTTCGGCGCCAGGTGCAATGGTTGGTGGCGGCCTGTCATGGTGCCCGCCCGCTCGATCCCGCGATACCGGTCCGCCTGCCGGGGGAGGCGGCACTGGCGCGGGCCCGCCAGGCGCGCCAGGAGGGAGTATCATTGCCGCCGGTCATCGTGGCGACGATGCGGGCGTTGGCCGAGCGCTATGGGGTGAAGGCGCCAGAGCTCAGGCAATTGGCAGTAGGCAGTAGGCAATAGGCAGTAGGCAATAGGCAGTAGGCAGGGGCTCAGGTCACTGCCTACTGCCTAATGCCGACTGCCTTTCGTCGCTATCGCACCAATACATTGCGGAACTGCCAGGGATCGCTTTTGTCGAGATCCTCGATGAAGAGCTGAGAGCGGTGGTCGAGCGGCGTCCAATCGGTATAGACGCCAACGACCGGACCGAGATAGGGCCGCTGGATCTCGAGGCAGCGGCGGTAGTCCATGTCGTCGGTCTCGACAATGCCGGCTTCGGGATTTTCGAGCGCCCAGACCATGCCGGCGAGCACCGCCGAGGACACCTGAAGCCCGGTGGCATTTTGATAGGGAGCAAGCGCGCGAGTCTCCTCAATGGAAAGCTGCGAGCCATACCAATAGGCGTTGCGCTGATGGCCGAACAGCAGCACACCGAGCTCGTCGCGGCCATCGACGATCTCGTTCTCGTCGAGAATGTGGACGTCGCTCTGGCGCAGACCGGCGCGGCCGAACATCTCGTGCAGCGACAAGACGGCATCGTTGCAAGGATGATAGGCATAGTGGCAGGTCGGTCGGTAGACGACATCGCCGGCGGCATCGCGCACCGTCAGATAATCGGCGATCGAGATCGACTCATTGTGGGTGACCAAGAAGCCGAATTGCGGGCCGGGCGTCGGGCACCAGCTGCGGACGCGGGTGTTGGCGCCGGGCTGCAGCAGATAGATCGCAGCACCGCAGCCGGTGGCGTGAGTCCTGGCACTGTCGGGCAGCCATTTCTCATGGGTGCCGAAGCCGAGCTCGGCGGGCTGCAGGCCCTCGGAGATGAAGCCCTCAACGGACCAGGTGTTGGTGAAGACATCGAGCGGCTTGGGATAGCGGGCGCGCTGGGTGTCACGCTCGGCAATGTGAATGCCCTTGACGCCGAGGCGGGCGGCAAGCTCGCCCCATTCCTGGCGGTTCCGCGGCTCGTCGCCGATAAGCTCGAGATCGCGCTTGAGGTCGATCAGCGCCTGCTTGACGAACCATGAAACCATGCCGGGATTGGCGCCGCAGCAGGAGACGGCTGTCACCCCGCCGGGACGGCGGCGGCGGGCCGCCAGGATCTCTTCGCGCAGCGCATAGTTGGAGCGGGCTTCCGGACCGAGGCGATCGTCGAAATAAAAACCGGCCCAGGGCTCGACCACCGTGTCGATGTAAAGCGCGCCGATCTCGCGGCAGAACTCCATGATCTCGAGGGAGGAGGTGTCGACCGAGAGGTTGACGCAGAAGCCCTGGCCGCCGCCCTCGGTGAGCAGCGGACCCAGCACCTCCCGGTAGTTGTCGCGCGTCAGCCCGAGCTGCAGAAACTTGCCGCCATAATTGGCGATCTCCTCCTGATCGACGTCGGCAGGGTCGATGACGGTCAATCGCGACCTGTCGAAGCCGAGATGCCGGTCGATGAGCGGCAGCGTCCCGCGGCCGATCGAGCCGAAGCCGATCATCACGATCGGCCCGGCGATGCTTGAATGTCGGGGGTGGTGGGCCATCGTCAGATCACATAGGACCGAAGCGGCGGAAAGCCGTTGAACGCCACAGTGGAGTAAGTCGTGGTATAGGCGCCGGTTCCCTCGATCAGGACCTTGTCGCCGATGGCCAGACTGACCGGCAGGGAATAGGGCTGCTTCTCGTACAGCACATCCGCCGAATCGCAGGTCGGCCCGGCAATGATGCAGGGCGCGGTCTCGTCGCCGTCCCGCGGCGTGCGGATCGGATAGCGGATCGCCTCCTCCATGGTCTCGGCGAGGCCGCCGAACTTGCCGATGTCGAGATAGACCCAGCGCACCTCCTCATCCGCCGATTTGCGGGAGATCAGCACGACCTCGGCCTCAATGATGCCGGCGCCGCCAACCAGGCCGCGACCGGGCTCGATGATGGTCTCCGGGATGCGGTTGCCGAAATGCTTCGACAGGGCACGGAAGATCGCCGCCCCGAACCGCTCGACGGTCGGAATCGCCTTGAGATAGCGGGCCGGGAAGCCGCCGCCGAGATTGACCATTCGCAGCGTGATGCCGCGCTCGGCACAGCTGCGGAAGATCTCGGCCGAGGCGGCCAGCGCCGCGTCCCAGGCGTCCGGGTTCATTTGCTGCGATCCGACATGGAAGGATACGCCATAAGCATCGAGACCGTTGCGCTTGGCATGCTCAAGAATGTCGGGGGCGAGCTCGGGGGCGCAGCCGAATTTGCGGGACAGCGGCCAGTCGGCCCCCTGTCCGTCGCAAAGGATGCGGCAGAAGACCTGCGCGCCCGGCGCCGCCCGCGCCACCTTGTCGACCTCGGCCGCGGAGTCGACGGCGAACAGCCGGACGCCGAGCTCATAGGCGCGCGCGATGTCGCGCTCCTTCTTGATGGTGTTGCCGTAGGAAATGCGGTCAGGGCTGGCACCGGTCTGCAGCACCAGCTCGACCTCGCCCATGGAGGCAACGTCGAAGCAGGAACCAACCGCGTTCAGCAGGTTCAGCACCTCGGGCGCCGGATTGGCCTTGACCGCGTAGAAGACGCGGGTGTCGGGCAGCGCCCGGGCCAGCGCCAGATAGTTGGCGCGCACGACATCGAGATCAAGGACGAGGCAGGGCCCGTCCTCGGTTCGTCGAGAAAGGAAATCGCGGATTCGGGCGGTCATGGCACTCGATCCCCAATGGCTGTAGTGGACGGAAACCGCCCTGTTGCGATGCTGCCGGTGGATTGGATCGGGGTCACCCGTTCCGCACGCCTGGCAAGATGGACAAGCCTCTTCGGTGTTCCAGCTGAACTGGAAAAGTCGAAAAAGCCCGTTCCGTCGTTGCTTCAAGCCGCCTCTGCCAAAGCTCCTGCTGTTGGCGAGCACGACCACAGGCACGTGCGAAATTGGGCAAGACCGCACTTAAGACTTCGCGTCTACATAATCAAGAATTTTCTCGGCTCGCCTCGCCGGAGAACGAACGATCAAATCAGGACTGTGGCGGAGCAGCCGCATCTGTCGGCGCGAGGAGCTTCTCATAGACGCGGTAGGTCTTGTAATGGCGTGCGCCAGCATCCTCGAGCATCCTGCGCATGCGGTGGTTGGTATCGAGCACCCAGCCAAGTTCGGCGGCGACGATGCCGCGCTTTCGCGATCCCTCGCGCAGCTTTTCGATGGCGAGAAAGGCAAGAGCCGCCCCGAGCGGATTGTCGCGGTAGCGGCGCCTGACCCCCATCAGGGCGAGCCGCTCGCTGCGAATCGGGCGGGTGAAATAGCGGGTCAGGACGCGGACCCAGCCGAAAGGCAGGAGCCTGCCGTCGAGTCCGTCGGAAAGCTCGAGCAGATTGGGGAGGGCGAGGGCAAAGGCCTGCGGCTCGCCGTCGACCTCGATGACGGTCATGCTCTCATTGGTGATGAAGGGCTTGAGCTCCTTGGCCATGTGGGTGACCTCCTCGACAGTCAGCGGCACAAAGCCCCAATTGTCGGCCCAGGCATCGTTGAAGACACCGGCGATCACCGAAATCTCCATGTCGATCCGACCGAGATCGGCAAAGCGCGCCTTGACGCTCGGGTCGCGG
>JBKOZY010000162.1:0-5134 GCA_046726135.1 Pseudomonadota bacterium
TTCATCGTGTTGAGCAGAGCGCCGCGCTACGCTTCGAGGAAACGCGTGTTTTCCTCCGAGACAAGGATCGTCAACACCGAGATATTCGACCTCAAATGCGCCTTGCGGGCCGGCAGGCTGGGCTATCTTCACTCCTCCGACAATCAGGAGGAGGCGAGGACGAACCTCAGATATCTTTCATATGATGAGTGGAGCCTGCCTTACAGCTACCTCACGGCTCAGCGTCCCAGCTTCTCGAGCATAGGGGACGTTTTTCAAGCCTTGAACAATCTTCCGGGAACGGAATATGTCCTCCTCAGAACGCCGTCGGGCAAGTCCGACCGGCCGGAAGATTACGATATTCTCGTCAGCGATTACTTCGCGTGCAAGCGGGCGTTGGGAGGGTTCGCCTATAAGTCGTCATCGAGCAAGCTCTTCAGGAATGTCGGTGACCCGGTCGACAACGGTGGCAGCAAGGTTGCTCACCATGTGAATGTCGGGGGCCGCAACATTCCCTTTGATATCCGATATGTCGGTGATGGTTATTTCCCGCGCGGCTGGCAGCGTCGCATGTTGCGGGACCGGGTCTTGAAGGATGGCGTTTTTGTCTGCGCGCCCGCCGATGATTTTTTCGCCAGGGCCTATCACGCGCTGTTCCACAAGATCGAACTGCCGGACAAATATGCCGAGGAGTTCGCCGCACGATTGCGCCCCGTTCGGCGGGATCAGCTGGTCGATCATCTGCGTCAGCTTGTGATGCAGTATCTCTCCTCGAACAACGACCGGCCGACCCGGCCGAAGGACATCACCATCCCCTACAATCCCTTGGTGAAGTCGAGATTCAGCGAATGGCGTGAGCTCTATTTGGCGCGGCGGGAGGCCAGGCGAGGCAACCATTCCGGTGCCTCGAAAATCATTCTGAACTATTTGTCCATATACCGGAATTACTGGACCGCCGGATATTGGGTCGGCGTTGTTCTGCTTCGTTGGGCGGCGGTTGGCTGCCTGACCAAAATTGGCGCCGCAGGGAGAGCGTTGCAGTCGGCCTATCTCGCGGCAACCGAGCCGGTCGATATCTGGCAACCGCGGCGATTCTGGTGAGTGAGTTCGGCAACGCGATATGAAAGACGTGAGCAGGCTGGCATAATGACCATGGAATCCGAAGGCTATGTCTATCATTGCTATGGCGATGAGGCTCATCTGCGCCATGCGATAGCTTCGGTTGTCACCCTTCGAAGATATGATCGGCGTCGTGCCGTTGCCTTATATTGTCCCCCGGCACACCGGGCTCTGCTTCAACAGCACGGTTTGGACTCGCTGTTTCATGTCATCGGCTGCCTGCCGGAAGAGGCGTGCTCGATCGTCGGGTTCAAGCACAACCTCCACAAGTTCAAGCCATTCGACAAATGCCTCTATCTCGATTCGGATATGGTCTGGTGCAAGAATCCGGACCGATTGTGGATGCTGCTGGCGCCGTATTCCTTCACGGCGACCGGCTTGAACATGGCCGATGCCTATTTCGGTGGTCCGAAAGGCGCCGGCGTCTTCTGGGATTGGATCTTCAATCGTCGCGGGACCACGATGAGTCAATTTGGCTTGACCCATCTCCCGCGCATTCAGGCAGGCATGATCTACGCTCAGGATGCCGCGGCGACGGCCGCGGTTTGTCGATCGGCAGCGGAGTTTTTGGCGCAGAGATCCAAGACGCATTTTCGCAGCAGGCTGAACGAAGGCCGCAAGGAGGAGAGTTGCGAGTGGAGCCTGGCGATGGCCCTGAGCACGCTCCGCATGCCGATTTTCCCTTGGTTCCAGGGTTACGACAGTCCGCAACTGGATTTCGTCGAAGGGCTCACCGAATATGAACCTGCCTTCAGGCAGGTGGTCTGCAAGCTCTATTGCGATCGCTTCGTCTATTCGCTGCGCAGCCTCGCAAGCCAGCGGTTGCGCGACGCGCTGTTGGTGGTCTTCTCCTCCATTCCGGGCAAGGGCGACTTCATGGAGGTCACGCCCTTCATCATCCATTTCGGATCGCTGCGCTGCAAAAGCGTCTTCAGCAATTTCGCCGGCTGGGTCTGGCGCGATCTGGTCGAGCGAAAGCTGGAGGCGATCTCCGGAGCACGTTATGGCGATGCGGATCAGCAGCAGCTTGCCTGCGCGTAGCCGGCGTGGAGGTGCGCGTGGCGGCTTGCGGTAAGATTGCGATCATCCTGAATTGCTATCCCCAGACATCCGAAACCTTCGTTGCGCAGGAGCTACTCGGCCTCCAGCGGGCCGGCCTCGCATTCGATATCGTTTCGCTGGAAAAGCCGCGCAATCTGCAACGAAGTTCGCTGAACGACGAGATCGCGGCGGTCGTGCATTACGTCCCTTTTCCGCTGCTGGCGCTGCCAAGCGTCTTTCGAGCCTGGCGCCGGCTGCGCAGCCTGCCGGGTTACAGGGCAGCGCTCCGCGTCTTTCGAGGCGATCTGATGCGAACCGCCAACCCGCTGCTGATCAACCAATTCGCCCGGGCGCTCATCGTCTGTGATCGTGATCGGCTTCGCGACCATGCTGGCCACTTCCATGCGCATTTCATGAACCGGCCGGCAGCAGTGGCACGATATGCAGCCGCGATCACGTCCGTCGCCTGGAGTTGCTCTGCGCATGCGAAGGACATCTGGACACAATCGCGGTCCAATCTGATCGCCGCGCTTGCCAGCTCGCAATGGACGGTCACCTGCTCGCGACATGGTTATGAGCAGCTGAGGTCGCTATCGCCGCGGCCGGACCGGATTCATCTGAGCTATCACGGGCTGGACGTCGACAGATTCTCGCATTTTGCCGAGGAGCGGCCGCCGCGCACCGGAGCGGACCCTGAGCGCCCGCTTCAGATCCTGTCGATCGCTCGTGCGGTTCCGAAGAAGGGTCTCGATATCCTGCTCCGGGCCCTCTCGACCTTGGGCAAGGATCTTCATTGGCGTCTCGTTCATGTCGGGGGCGGCGGTCAACTCTCCTCGCTTCAGAGGCTGGCACGAGCCCTCGCAATAAGCGATCGCATCACCTGGCTTGGCACCCGTTCGCAGGATGACGTGTTCGGCTTCTATCGCCAGGCCGATCTGTTCGTTCTGCCCTGCCGCACGGCGTGGAACGGCGATCGCGACGGCGTGCCGAATGTTCTGGTGGAGGCGAGCAGTCAACGCCTGCCCTGCATCTCGACAACGGTTCCAGGAGTATTGGAACTCTTGAGCAATGAGGAGAGCGCAATTCTTGTGCCGCCAGACGACACGATCGCCTTGGCGTCGGCGATCAGGAGACTGGCGGCCGATCCCGCCTTTCGGGAGCGGCTGGCGCGGTCGGCCGAGCAACGGGTGAGACAGGACTTCGACTACCGTTCGAGCATCGCTTTCCTGCTTGGCCTCCTCGAGCGTGGTCATGAGGCACGGTCATGACCCTGCCGAATTTCCTGATCGTCGGCGCGATGAAATGCGGCACCAGCACGCTGCTGGGCTATATGCGCCAGCATCGAGAGATTCATATGGCGCCGCGCGAGGTCCACTTCTTCGACCGCGACCACCAGTATCGCCGCGGGATCGGATGGTATGAGAAGCAGTTTGCCAGCGCCCCGCGGCACCGCGCGATCGGGGAGAAGACGCCGGCCTATTGTTTCGTCCCGCAGGCGGCCGAGCGGATTCATCGGCACCTCCCCGAGGTAAAGCTGATTTGGATATTTCGCGATCCGGTGGCTCGGGCCTATTCCAACTACTGGCACTTGCTGCGCCGCGGCAATGAGCGCGCCGGCTTTGCGGACGCGATCACCAGGGGTCTGCAGCAGGAGCAACGCGCCGGCAGAAGCGATTGCATCTATCTCGACAAGGGGCGCTACGCCGAGCAGATCAGAAATTACCTGCGGTTTTTTCCGCGCGAGCAGATGCTCTTCCTGCGGTTCGAGGATTTCTTCCGTGACCCGAACCTTCTGCTGGGTTCGGTCTTCGCATTCATCGGCGTGTCGCCGGATGAAGTGATCGACACGCAACGCCGGCGCAATACGGCCTCGTTACCGCGCAGTGTATCGCTGGTCTGGTGGTCCAAGGTTCTCTTCAAAAACACCCTTCCATACCGCTTGATTCAGAAGATCAACAAAGGTCCGCCGACTGGCTATCCGCCGATGCCGGCTGAGACGAGGGAGCGGCTGCAGCACTATTATCGGCCGCACAATCAAGAGCTGGCGGAGCTGTTGGGCTGGGACTTGAGCGCCTGGGAAGCGAGAGCCTGACTCGTCGCGTCAAACGCGTCGCGACTCACAGGCCATTCAAGGCAACGGCCTTCAGAACCGAGCGATCGGTCTCGCCCTTCTCTGCGGCACGCATGAGACGGTTGGCGATCAAGCTCCGCACCGATGCCTCTGCAATCAGGTCGATGCCCACGGGCGACGTTGCCTTGAAGTCGGTCCAGGCATCGTCAAGCAAGGCTCGGAGGTCAATGAACCCGACAGGGGCGAACTCACGGTTTTCCATCTTGCCCACCCTTCCGAGACGCCCATGATGTTTGAAGGTGCGGGACTGTATCGCCTTCGTACCTTCTCCACAAGGATCAGACTGTGCTGCAATGCGACGGCATGCTGCGATGCAAACTCGTTCAGGCGGCGGGTCCCTCGGGATCGCCATCGTTCGCCGACGAATGTGTAGGCCATTCGCATGCCGATGAATTCTCGAGAAAGTTGTGCTGGAACTGATGCACGAATGCAATGGATCACAAAAATCGCGGGTCACGATTTTTCTGCATGTTGAGGCCATTGCACACACCCTCTAATGTTGTGCCTTGGGACGATTCTCAAAACGAGCGTGAGCATGGCCCGGCGGAATACTTGGCTTATGGGCTGTTCAATCCCGGCGATGGTCTTCGCGCTTTCAGCCGTGGGACATGCGGCCGATTACGTCCCGCCCCCGGCTCATGATTGGAGCGGAATCTATCTCGGCGGTTTCGCCGGCACCGGGGATCTGGCTTCGAACGGCTTCTTTGCCACCTCGCTCGATCTCGGTTTCGATGGCGCATGGCCGCTCGTCGGCGCCAGAGTCGGATGGAATTGGCAGGCTGGCCAGTTCGTCTTCGGCGTCGAGGGCGACGGCTCCTTCTTTGACTCGCGCGGCGACAATCTGCGTGAGGAGACCTATAGTGC
>JBKOZY010000163.1:0-2401 GCA_046726135.1 Pseudomonadota bacterium
GAGCGGTGGGACGACATCAACTGGCTGCCCGCCTTTGCCCCATCGCCACTGCGCGAGCTGATCCATCGTTCTTTCCCGGCGGAGATGGAAGCGCACGATATCCGCCGTATCCGCAATGACTATGCTGCAGCTGTCCGCCGGGCCCGCGACGGCGATCTCGATGGCGTCGAAATATCGACCCAGGCCGGAACGCTCATCGAGCAGTTCTGGTCGCCAGCGATGAATCGCCGGCGCGACGGCTATGGCGGCAGTCTGCCAGACCGCATGCGCTTCGGCCTCGAGGTCCTCGAAAGCTGCCGTCGCGCCGTCGGCGACGACTACATCATCGGCATCCGCATGCCGGGCGACGAGCGGATGAAGGGCGGCTTGACGCAGGAGGACTGTCTCGAGATCGCCCGCACCTATGCCGCCACCGGCCTCATCGACTTCATCAGCGTGGTCGGCGGCACCGCTGTCGACTACAAGGCGAGCGCCGAGATCTGGCCGACCATGTGGCTGCCCTCGGCCCCTTATTTGAAGCTCGCCGCCGCCATCCGCGCCGAGGTCGCAATCCCGATCCTCCACGCCACCCGCATTACCGATGCGGCAACCGCCGTCCACGCCGTCAGCGCAGGCCTTGTCGATATGGTCGGCATGACCCGCGCCTTCCTCGCCGACCCGCACCACGTTGCCAAGCTCCGCGCCGGTCGGGAGGCCGAGATCCGCCCCTGCGTCGGCGCCGGCTACTGTGTCGACCGCGTGCTCATGGGAAAGGATGCGCTCTGCCTCCACAATGTCGCGACCGGTCGCGAGCTGGTCCTCGACCATGTCATCGGGCGTGCCCCGGGCACACCCAAGACAATCATCGTTGTTGGCGGCGGTCCTGGCGGCCTCGAAGCGGCGCGGGTCGCGGCGCTGCGCGGCCACCGCGTCGTTCTGTTCGAGGCCTCGGGCGAGTTGGGCGGCCAGATCCTGCTCGCCGCCCGGGCGACCTGGCGGCGCGAGCTCCTCGGCATTGCCCGCTGGCTCGCCGGCGAGATGACACGGCTCGGCGTCGATGTCAGGCTCAACACCCTGGCAGCGGCGAGCGACGTCGTCGCCGAGACGCCCGACGTCGTCATCATTGCCACCGGTGGCCTGCCGGAGACCGGCGACTTTCCCGGCCGGGAGCTTGCCGCGACGGTTTGGGACGTGCTGTCCGGCGATGTCGCATCCTTGCGCGACGGCGGCTGCCGCGAGGCGCTGGTCGTGGATATGAGCGGCGGCCATGCGCCGCTGTCCTGCGCCGAGGTGCTGGCGTCCAAAGGCGCCGCTGTCGAGTTGGTCACCCCCGACCGGGCGCTTGGCCTCGAGCTGTCCGACACCAATCTCGGGGCCCATATGGTCGAGATCTACAAGGCCGGGATCAGGGTCACGCCCGATACCAGGCTCCTCGCGGTGAGCCGCAGCGGCAACGGGCTGACCGCCCGCCTCGCCAACAGCTATTCCGGTGCCGAGAGCGAGCGGCAGGTCGACCTCATCGTCGCCGACAGCGCCACGCTGCCCAATGCCGATCTTTACGAGGAGCTGAAGTCCCTGTCGCGCAATGAGGGCGCCGTCGATCTCCACCACCTGGTGGCAGCGCGGGCCCAGCCCGCCAATGGCGATGCCGGCGACCGCGGCAGCTTCAGCCTCTATCGCATCGGCGATGCCTGGGCCGCCCGCAACATCCACGCGGCGATCCTCGACGCCATGCGTCTTTGTCGCGACCTTTAGCGCATCATGCTCTGGCGCGCCTCAGTTCTGGTCGAAGCCGCCGATCTCAAGCGCCCGGGTGATCTGGCTTTGTAGTCGTTCTGCCGGCGGACTGAGCGGCTGGCCGACCAGCAGCGCGAACTCCGCCTCCTTGAGATCGGGCAGCGTCTCGCTGTCGATCATCTGCAGGTCGCCGGGAACCATGCCGCGCGGCAGCACCGTGGTGCCGAGGCCGGCGCGCACCGCCGCCAGCGACCCGGCGAGCGAGCTGCAGGTATAGGCGATCCGCCAGGCGATTCCCGCCTTGTCGAGCACTCTGATGGCCCGCCGCCGGTACACGCAGGGGGCGGGTGCCACCACCAGCGGCAGCACATTCTCCTTGGACAGCGGCAGGTTCGTCGCCGTCACCCACACCAACGGCTCGCGCCACACCCGGGTCCCGCCATTGGCGAGCGACGGCTCGCGCATGATGAGAGCGAGATCGAAGCTCCCCTGGCGGTACCGCTCAATGAGATTGAGGGTGAGGTCGCAGGTCACCTCGAGCGCGACACCGGGATAAGCCTGCGAGAACCGCGCCAGCACCCCGGACAGATGCATGGTGGCGAAATCCTCCGGCGTGCCAAGCCGCACCGTCCCGACCAGGTCGGGCTCCTTGACGCGCGCCAGGAGATCGTCGTTGAGCGCCAGG
>JBKOZY010000164.1:0-5294 GCA_046726135.1 Pseudomonadota bacterium
GCTGATGACCGCCTATCTCACCTTCCAGTCGCTGAAGGCGGGGCAGCTCGCACTCGACACCAAGCTGACGGTGCCGCAGGAGGCGCTGGAGGTCTCGCCGAGCAAGATCGGGTTGAAGCCGGGGAGCACCATCACCACCGATCTTGCGCTCAAGGCGCTGCTCATCTATTCGGCGAATGACATGGCGTTGACGCTCGCAGCGGCGCAGGGCGGCATCCCGGCCTTCGTCCAGCGGATGAACGACACGGCGCGGGCGCTCAATATGGGCTCCACCCATTTCGTCAATCCGCATGGCCTGCATGATCCGGAGCAGACCACCAGCGCGCGGGACATCGGTCTTTTGGCATTCACCATAGCGAACCGCTATCCGGAGTACCGGCATTACTTCTCGGAGCCTTATGTCGCCTTCGGCAAGCGCAAGCTCCTTAATCGCAACATGCTGCTGCGCCAGATGCCGACGGCGGACGGGATGAAAACTGGTTTCGTCTGTCCGTCGGGGTTCAATCTGGTGGCGAGCGCGACGCAGAACGGACGGCGGCTGATCGCCGTGGTGATGGGGGCGATGACCGCCTATTCGCGGGCCGACATCGCTCAGGCACTTCTCGAAGCCGGCTTTGTGGCAGGGCAACGGCAGACCAAGCAGCTGGTGAGCCAGATCGCCGACGAACCAACCCCGCCGCCCAATCTCAAGCCAATGGTCTGCGGCACCGGCATTCCGGTGGCCAAAGCCGACCAGGTCAATGGCTGGGGCGTGTCGCTCGGCCGCTACAAGGGGGTCGCCAAGGCCGATTCGGTGCTGGCCAGCAATGTGGCGCTCGCCAGCGGCACGCTGCTCGACACCATGCCCCGCGGCGTGCTCAAGGTGCCGTTCGTCAAAAACGAATATCTGGCAATGGCCTGGGGCATGCCGGAGCAGCAGACGACCGAGACGGTGTGCAATCGCTTGAGAATGCTCAATCACCCTTGCGAGGTGATATCGCCGCAGGCCGTCGAGCAGTTCCAGCGGCAGGCGCTGCAGGAGCGGGCTTCGAAGCCCGAGCCGGCGGCCGCGAAACCGACAAAGCGCAAGACGCGCACCGCCAAGGCGAAGGCCAATACCGCCAAGGCCAGCGCCGCGCAGGTCAATGCTGCCAAAGCCAAAAGCGCAGCTGGCGAGGCGGCCAAGGGCGACCGCTGAGCATGCTCCAGGGTCGGGACCACCCCACCATGCCCCGGCCTCAGGAGGCATGAGTTTTTCGAATGATGAAGATCAGCACATCGCCTAGCCGGTCGGTCGAAAGAAGAGCGTGGCCCGATTCCGCGCAATAATGCGGGAAGTCGATGGCGGCCGCCGGGTCGGTCGCCAGTATCCTCAAGATTTCCCCGGGCTTCATAGCGGAAAGACGTTTGCGCGCCCGCAAGACGGGAAGCGGGCAGAGCATTCCTCGGACGTCGAGCTCGGCGTCGTGGTATACCAATTCGCTGGACACGTTGGCCTATTCTAATTAATTGTGATGATGCCTATCTCATCGCAATGATGTGAGGAGCATCGGGCTCCCGCGTCAGGATAGCACCGGCAAGCGACCATGAACAAACCGCCGCAACCTGACGGGTTCCGCCCCATTCGTCCGGGCGGAAGAGGGGGCAAGGCCCGGGCCTTTGCCAAGGGCAGGCAGGTTGACGTTCGGGCGCTGGACGAGATTTCGCAACTCATGGAGGGTCGGGCACTGCGGCGCGACCTTCTCATCGAGCATCTCCATGTGATTCAGGACACCTACGGCCATATTTCGGCGGCGCATCTGGCGGCACTCGCCGAGCTGATGCGGCTGCCGCAGGCCGAGGTCTATGAGGTTGCCACCTTCTACCATCATTTCGACGTGGTGAAGGAGGGCGGAGCGCCCCCGCCCGAGATCACGATCCGGGTGTGCGACTCGCTGAGCTGCGCGCTCAATGGCGCCGAGGCGCTGATCACAGCGCTCGCTCGAGCCAAGCCGGCCAATGTCCGGGTGGTTCATGCGCCCTGCATGGGGCTGTGCGACCAGGCGCCGGCGGCAGCGGTGGGCAAGAACTATCTCGGAGCGGTCACCGCAGCGCAGCTCGTCAAGCTGGCGGAAGCCCATGAAACGCGGCCGGTGGTGCCGGAGCATCAAAGCTACGATGCCTATTGTCATGGCGGCGGCTATGAGACGTTGAAGTCGCTCAGGGCCGGTGCCAAGACGCCCGACCAGGTAATCGAGGCGTTTCTCGAGGCCGGGCTCAGGGGCCTGGGCGGCGCCGGTTTTCCGTCAGGCCAGAAATGGAAGTTCGTCAGGGCCGGCAAGGGGCCGCGCTATCTGTGCATCAATGCCGATGAGGGCGAGCCCGGGACGTTCAAGGATCGCCATTATCTGCAGACCCGGCCGCATCAATTCCTCGAAGGCATGCTGATCGCCGCCTGGGGAGTCGAGGCCGAAAAGGCCTTCATCTATCTGCGCGACGAATATCCTGCGGCCCATCATATCCTCAGGACCGAGATCGCGCTGCTCGAGCGGGAGGGCATCGTCGCCCCCGGCTATGTCGATCTGCGGCGCGGCGCCGGCGCCTATATATGCGGCGAGGAATCGGCGATGATCGAATCGGTGGAAGGCAAGCGCGGCCTGCCGCGGCACCGTCCTCCCTATGTGGCGCAAATTGGCATTTTCGGTCGTCCGACGCTCGTTCACAATGTCGAGACGGTCTATTGGATGCCGGAGATCCTGGCGAAGGGCGCGGTTGCCTTTGCGGCGCTCGGCAAGGAGGGACACAAGGGCATCCGCTCCTATTCGGTGTCCGGGCGGGTCAAGGCGCCGGGGGTCGTGCTGGCGCCGGCCGGAACCACCGCCAATGAGCTGATCGAGCGGACCGGCGGCATGCTGGATGGCCATGTGTTCAAAGGCTATCTGCCGGGCGGCGCGTCGGGCGGCATCCTGCCGGCGAGCATGGCGGACCTGCCGCTCGATTTCGGCCAGCTGGAAAAATACGGCTGCTTCGTCGGCAGCCATGCGGTGGTGATCCTGTCGGACAAGGACAGCATGCGCGACGTCGCCGTCAACCTGCTGCGCTTCTTCGAGGATGAATCCTGCGGCCAGTGCACGCCGTGCCGCGTCGGCTGCGAGAAGGCAGTCACGCTCATGAGCAAGGATGTGTGGGACCAGCCGCTGCTCGGCGAATTGGCCAATGCGATGGCCGATGCCTCGATCTGCGGCCTCGGCCAGGCGGCGCCCAACCCGATCCGGTCGGTGATGAGCCATTTCAAGGGGGATGTTGCCTGATGACCGACAAGATCGTCTTCACCCTTGACGGCAACGAGGTCGAAGCCGGCCCGAACGAAACCATCTGGCAGGTGGCGAAGCGGCTTGGCACCACGATCCCGCATTTGTGCTGGAAGGATGCACCGGGCTACCGGGCGGACGGCAATTGCCGGGCCTGTGTGGTCGAGGTCGAGGGTGAAAGAGTGCTGGCGGCATCGTGCATCCGCAAGCCGTCGCCGGGCATGAAGGTCAACACCGATACCGATCGGGCCAAGTCGGCGCGGCACATGGTATTCGAGCTCCTGATGGCGGACCAGCCACAGCCGCAGGATGCGCATGACCGGCAATCGGACTTCCTGGCCTGGGCCAAGGCAATGGATGTCGGTCTGTCGCGCTTCCCGGCGGATGAGAGTCCGCGGCCGGACCTGTCGCATCCGGCCATGGCGGTCAATCTCGATGCCTGCATCCATTGCAATCTGTGTGTCCGCGCCTGCCGCGAAGTGCAGGTGAACGACGTCATCGGAATGGCGTTTCGCGGTCCCGACTCCAAGATCGTGTTCGACTTCGACGACCCGATGGGCGGATCGACCTGCGTCGCCTGCGGCGAGTGCGTGCAGGCCTGCCCGACCGGTGCGCTGATGCCGAAATCGATCGTCGACGAGACCGGCAAGGGCGGGCGCGAGGCGGATCGCCAGGTCGATTCGGTCTGCCCCTATTGCGGCGTCGGCTGCCAGATCACCTATAATATCCGGCGCGACGAGACCGGTCGCGACGTGATCGCCTGGGTCGAGGGGACCGGCGGCCCGGCCAATGAGAACCGGCTGTGTGTCAAGGGCCGGTTCGGCTTCGACTATGTCACCAATCCGGAAAGGCTCATCAAGCCGCTGATCCGCAAGCCGGGCTTGCCGAAGGGGCTCAACATGAACCCCGCCGATCCGCTCAGCCATTTCCGCGAGGCAAGCTGGGAGGAGGCGCTGGATCTCGCGGCCAAGGGGCTGAAGTCGTTGCGCGAGCGCGACGGTGACAAGGCGCTGGCCGGCTTCGGCTCGGCCAAATGCTCGAATGAAGAGGCCTATCTGTTCCAGAAGCTGGTGCGAGTCGGCTTCGGGTCGAACAATGTCGACCACTGCACGCGGCTGTGCCACGCCTCTTCGGTGGCCGCGCTGATGGAGACGATCGGTTCCGGCGCAGTGACGGCACCGTTCACCGCGGTCAAGGACTCCGACGTCATCATCGTGATCGGCGCCAACCCGACGGAGAACCATCCGGTCGCGGCAACCTATTTCAAGCAGGCGGCGAAACGCGGGGCCGAGCTCATCGTGATGGACCCGCGCGGCACGGCGCTGAAGCGCCACGCCACGCATATGATGCAGTTCAAGAACGGCAGCGACGTCGCATTGCTGAATGCGATGATGAATGTGATCGTCACCGAAAATCTCTATGACACGCAATATATCCAGGCGCACACCGAGGGTTTCGAGCGGCTGAAAGCGCATCTCGCGCCGTTCACGCCGGAAGCCATGGAGCCGGAATGCGGCGTCGATGCCGGTCTCATCCGGACCGTCGCGCGGAAATACGCCAAGGCCAACGCAGCGATCATCTTCTGGGGGATGGGCGTGTCGCAGCACACCCATGGCACCGACAATGCGCGCTGCCTGATCTCGCTGGCGCTGATGTGCGGCCAGGTGGGGCGCGCCGGGACCGGTCTCCATCCGCTGCGCGGCCAGAACAATGTGCAGGGGGCGTCCGACGCCGGGCTCATTCCGATGATGTTTCCGGACTACGTGCGGGTCGGAGTCACGCCGAAGCGCGAGATGCTCGAAGGGCTGTGGGGCGCCAAGCTCGATCCGGATCCCGGCCTGACGGTCGTCGAGGTGATGGATGCGATCCACTCCGGGGTGGTCAAGGGCATGTATATCCAAGGCGAGAACCCGGCGATGTCGGATCCCGATGTCGGCCATGCCCGCGAGGCACTCGCCATGCTCGAGCATCTGGTGGTGCAGGACATCTTCCTGACCGAGACAGCGATGTATGCCGACGTCATTC
>JBKOZY010000165.1:0-3901 GCA_046726135.1 Pseudomonadota bacterium
TGGTCGGATTTTCAATTACATAGGAAGCCCGGAAACCATCTGCAACATGGCGCCCGGGCATTTCGGCGACGAATCATTGTCGGATTAACGAATTGTTTACCGAATCGTTCTACGGCTGTCCGAACGGGGGGTTCGCCGACCGGCTGAGGAGGTCCTCATGGCCGCTGTCTGGGTGAGTTACGCCGAGCTGGCCGAACATCTTGGGATCTCGCCGGAAGCGGCGCGCCAGAAGTCCATCCGTGCCCGCTGGCAGAGGCAGCTGGGCGACGATGGCAAGGCCCGCGTGCTTGTCGACCTGGAGGAGGCGGCTGCCGCACACCGTCCACGGCCGGTCGAACGGCCCGACGAGCAGGCGACGACCACCGCGGTGATCGCCGCGCTCGAGCAGCATGTCGCAACCTTGAAGGAAGAGCTCGCCAAGGCCCAGACCCTGGCGGCCGAGCGCGACCTCGATGCTTATCGCGAGCGCGAGCGCATCGCCGACTTGACGACCCAGCTTCTGACCTTCGCCGGCGAGGCGATGGCGGCGCGCGCGCTGCGTCGCCAGGCCGGGGTTCTGCCCGCCGACCGCGACCCGGCCGATCCCCGGCAGTGGTGGCAGCGGCTCGGCGGACGGCTTCTTGCGACATGGAAACGCAACAACCAAATGTCGTAATGTTCGCGTGCCCGCCGGCGTACAGTCCTTCGGTGTTGATATGAACGAGATCGTGGATCTGAACGAGCAGGACCTGGTCAAGGTTATGCTCGAGCGCGACGTGTTGAAGGCCGATGTCGAACGGCTCACCAGGCTTCTCGCCAAGGCTGAGCGTCAGCTCGCCGTCCGCGCCCGTTCCTGCCGCCTTTATGGCTGCCATTTCGACCGCGCGCGCAAACCTGGTTACCCGACGGTTTCGACCGAACGTTTGATGCCGAGGACCCGTCCTGCGCAACCCCGCGCGCCGGCTCCATTTGCAGAAAATTAACCCATGAATTCAACTGGGTGGTAACGGCCTGGAAAGCCGTCGCTTCGCTTTGTAGCCCATGATACAGTCGCGCCGCGGAATGAGGAATCGTCGGCGCAACGGAGAGGGTTGGGCCGGCATTGAAACGAGGACAGATCGAGATATGCGCAAGATCCTTTTGGCAACTGCGCTGATGGGCAGTCTGATGGTCCCGCTGGCTGGCACGGCCGACGCCGCCAAGGTGTTTATCGGGCCATATGGCGGCGGCGCCTATATTGGCCCGGGGCCGGGCTATTACGGGCCAGGCCCCTATGTGGGTCCGGGCGTTGTCGCTCCAGGGTTTGGCATCGGCTGGGTTGGTCCCGGCTACTATTACAATCCCGGCTATTACAACCGCTACTACCATCCCCGCTTCGGCTATTGCCGTAGTGTCTGGTATCGCGGCGTGCGGGTCTGCAAGTGGCAGAAGCGCCGCTGGTGGTAGGCTGAATCTCGGGGCCAGCCTGCCGGTGCCGGCTGGCCTCACCGCCGCTTCTCGATCATCCTGCCGATCCCGAAGGCGAGGAGTGTCGCCAGGATCAGGATCGGCACCAGCCAATGGGCGTTGCGCAGACCGGCACGGTCGGCCAGCCCACCAAGCATCAACGGCATTGTCAGGAGCGCCACGCCGAAGGCGATGGTTGATCGGGCGCTTGCTTTGTCGTTGGCCGGTCCGGCCGCACCCATGGCCAGCCCGACGGTGAGCGGGAACAGCAGCGAGACTCCAATCCCGAGAACGAGCAGGCCGGCAATGGCCATCACCGGCTGGTTCATCCCCCAATTGATCAGGAAGCCGACCAGCGTCACCGCGAGCTGGGCGATCAACAGCTGCTCGACGGCGATGAAGCGCGTCCAGACGCTCCCCGACACCCGCCCGATGAACATGCCGAGCACAAAGGCGGCGGCGCCCGAGGCGGCCTGGGCCTTTTCGAGCCCGATCACCCGCTCGAGATACTCGCTGGCCCACAGCAGGATCGAAAATTCGATGGCGATGCCGAAGGTCATGGCGCCCCAATAGACCCAGAAGGCGGCCGGCAGCCTGGGCTTGCCCGTTTCCGCTGGCGCCTGGCTCGCCTCCGGCACCGCGACCGCCCGGCAGGCCATGATGACAAGCCCGCCAATGACGGCGCCGATGATGAGCGCCCCGCGCCAGTCGAGCGACAGCCAGAGGCAAAGCCCGGTCAACAGTGGCGCCAGCATGGCCAGGCCATAATTGAGGGCGGCCGCTTCATTGATGACGATGCTGCGATTGACGCCATGAATGTCGGTGAGGATGGCAAAGACGACGGTTGGCAGCAGGCTGCCGCCGATGCCGATCAGGGCACAGCCGAGAATGCTGACGGCAGGTTGAGGCGCCGCTGCCAGCAGCAATGCCCCCGCAATGCAGCCGAGCACCCCCAGCATGAGGACCGACCGCCGGCCGAGGCGCCGCACGAGCCGCTCGCCGCTGAGGCCGACCAGGATGGCGCCGACTGCGATGGCGCTGGCATGGAGCCCGGTCGCGCGATAGCTGAGATCGAGGTCCGACTTCAGGAACGGGACCACCGTCGCCTGCAGCGTCAGCATGAACATGAAATAGGCAAGGACGAGATAGCAGCAGAGGGTGACGGGCGATCGGACAACGCCAGCTCTTGCCGTTTCAGCCAGCCTCGCCGCCATCTCGTCAGCCAGCCTCGCCGCCATCTCGGCGCTGCGCCGCGCGGCCGAGCCGCTTGTCCTGAGACGTGACAACAACATGGAGACCGAATGGTGGGACCGGCTTTCGCCACCCGCGAAGTGGCCATAGCCTGACGAATCGTCAGCTTGGAAAGGCCTATTGTGGGCAGATTCAGGCGGCACTGTGACGCCTCGCCGCAAAATCCCTGCTGCCGGATGGCTCATGGACACGTTCATGACATTCATCGGAGTCATCTGGCTTGCGATTTCAGACGAGGTGAGCGCTATGCGAGCTCTGTTTGCCCTGGTGTTTCTGGTCGCCCTTCTGCCCGTCGCCGCCCATGCCGCCGATCCCGTCGGCGTCTGGTCGGCGGGGGAGGGGAAGATCCGCGTCAAGATCGATTCCTGCGGCGAGGTCCTGTGCGGCAAGATCGTCTGGGTCTCCGAAGCGGAAGCCCAGGAGGCGAGCCGCAAGGGCCAGCCGCCAATCATCGGTGTCCAGCTTCTCTCCGACCTCAAGCCTTCGGCGGACCGCACCGACCAATGGGAAGGGAAGGTCTTCAATCTTCAGGACGGCAAGACCTACAATGTTTATCTGCGGCCCACCAACACGCAGATGGAAGTCGAGGGCTGCCTCCTCATCTTTTGCCGCACCCAGATCTGGCCGCGTGTCGAGGAGAGCGGAGAAGTCCCCGCTCGCGGCCGCATCATTGCCAGGAGCTCGACGCTGATCCGACATTGGGGATCGGCGAAGCCATCGACGGCGAGCCCGGTCGAGGCCGGACCGGGCGGCGCGTAGCAGCGGTTGCGAATGCGCATATTCTCGTAGAGATCCTGCTCGTTCGCCCGCCGACATAATGGTCTGCTGCGAGGCAGACGCTACTTGGGAAGGAATTCGTTGGTGTAGAAGGCGCTCGCCGGCAAGTTGGTCGTCAAACCATTATAGGCTTTCATCAACGCCAACATGTCTTCCCAGTCGGAAGGCACATTAAGGCCCAGCACCTTGTCCTTGTTGGCCTTGGAATAGAGCACGGCAAGCGTCACACCGAGAACCTCGCGGGCCTGCTTCTTGCCGGTTTCGTCTGCCATGGATCCGCCGACGATGTCCGCCATGGACGCAACCGCAGCGTCGGGATTGGCTTCGGTCTCCTTGTAGGATTTGACGGTCGCGGCCATGAAACGCTTTACCAGATCCGGGTTCTTCGCCACCATTTCCTTGGTTGTGACGATGCAGTAGCCGACCTGGTTAACGCCATAGTCGGAAT
>JBKOZY010000166.1:0-16375 GCA_046726135.1 Pseudomonadota bacterium
GTCTGGGGATGGTCGAGAAGAAATCGCGTTTCGCCTATGAGGATCTTCTGGCCTGCGGCCGGGGCGAGCTTTTTGGCCCCGGCAATGCCCAGTTGCCGCTCCCGCCCATGCTGATGTTCGACCGGATCACCGACATCCGCGCCGATGGCGGCGAGTATGGCAAGGGCCGGGTGGTCGCCGAGCTCGACGTCAAGCCCGATCTCTGGTTCTTTCTTTGCCACTTCCAGGGCGATCCTGTCATGCCGGGCTGCCTCGGTCTCGACGCCCTGTGGCAGATGCTCGGATTTTTTCTCGGCTGGATGGGCGCCCCGGGGCGCGGCCGGGCGCTGGGCGTCGGCGAGGTTAAATTTTCCGGCATGGTCCTCCCAAGCGTCCGCAAGGTTGAATATATCGTTAACCTGAAGCGCGTCATTCTGCGGAAGCTCAACCTCGGGATCGGGGATGGCGTCGTCAAAGCCGACGGCGATGTAATCTATTCCGCGAGCGAGCTGCGGGTCGGCCTGTTCACGCCCGACGCCCAGCCGAGCGCGGCCTGAAGCGAAAGGTTCGTATTGCGATGAAACGCGTTGTCGTGACCGGCATGGGACTCGTGTCCAGCATCGGCAACAACACCCAGGAGGTCACCGCCTCGCTGCGGGAGGCCCGATCGGGAGTTGTCAAGGCCGACGACTATGCCAGGCTCGGCTTCCGCTGCCAGGTGCATGGCGCGCCCCATCTCGATCTCGACAGCGCCGTCGACCGCCGGGTCCGCCGCTTCATGGGTGATGGCGCCGCCTGGAACTATGTTGCGATGAAGCAGGCGATCCAGGACGCCGGCCTCGTGGACCGCGAGGTCAAGAGCGAGCGCACCGGCCTGATCATGGGATCGGGCGGCCCGTCCACCCGCACCATCGTCGCCGCCGCCGACACCACCCGCGAGAAGGGGCCGAAACGGATCGGCCCGTTCGCCGTCCCGGCCGCCATGTCGAGCACCAATTCGGCGACGCTCGCCGTGCCCTTCGGCATCCGCGGCGTCAACTATTCCATCTCATCCGCCTGCGCCACCTCGGCCCATTGCATCGGCAATGCCGGCGAGCTGATCCAATGGGGCAAGCAGGACGTCGTCTTTGCTGGCGGCGGCGAGGAGCTCGATTGGACCCTGTCGGTGCTGTTCGACGCCATGGGGGCGATGTCGACCCATTTCAACGAGCAGCCGGAAAGGGCCTCGCGCGCCTACGACAAGGACCGTGACGGCTTCGTCATTGCCGGCGGCGCCGGCGTCATCGTCCTGGAGGAGCTGTCGCATGCGCGGGCTCGCGGCGCCAAGATCTATGGCGAGCTCGTCGGTTATGGCGCGACCTCCGACGGACACGACATGGTCCAGCCCTCTGGCGAAGGCGCGGCGCGCTGCATGCGCCAGGCGCTGTCGACCGTCAGGGAGCGCGTCGACTACATCAATCCGCACGCCACCTCGACGCCTATCGGCGATCTGAAGGAGATCGAGGCGGTGCGCGAGGTGTTCGGCAACAAGATGCCGGCGATCTCCGCCACCAAGTCCTTGACCGGTCATTCCCTCGGCGCCGCCGGCGTCCAGGAAGCGATCTACTCGCTCCTGATGATGAAGAACGGCTTCATCTGCGAGAGCGCCAATATCGACACGCTCGACCCGGAATTTTCCGGCGTGCCAATCGTCCGCGAGCGGCTCGACAATGCCCGCCTCGACGTCGTGCTGTCGAACAGCTTCGGCTTCGGCGGGACCAACGCCACGCTGGTGTTCCAGCGCTACGACGCCTGAGCGGGGCCTTGCAAGCGCATCATGCTCTAGAGAAGGGGACGGAATGAACGACACTTCCGGCGGCTTGTTGCGCGGCCGGCGCGGGCTCATCATGGGCGTCGCCAATGACCATTCGATCGCCTGGGGGATCGCGCGCATGCTGGCCGGCCAGGGCGCCGATCTTGCTTTCACCTATCAGGGCGAGGCCTTTGGCCGGCGGGTTGCGCCGCTCGCCGCCTCGGTCGGCTCGAAGCTCGTCCTGTCCTGCGATGTCGAGGACCTCAAGACTGTCGATGAAGTCTTCGCCGCTTTGCGCGAGGCCTGGGGCGGGCTCGACTTCGTCGTCCACGCCATTGCCTATTCCGACCGCGCCGAGCTCAAGGGGCGCTATGCCGAGACGACGCGGGAGAACTTCATCCGCACTTTGGTGATCTCCTGCTTCTCCTTCACCGAGGTGGCGCGCCGGGCGGCCTCGCTGATGGACCGTGGCGGCTCCCTGCTGACGCTGACCTATGGCGGCTCGGTGCGAGTGGTGCCGAACTACAATGTCATGGGGGTGGCAAAGGCGGCACTGGAATCATCGGTGCGCTATCTCGCCGCCGATTTCGGGCCGCAGGCCATCAGGGTCAATGCCATCTCGGCCGGACCGATGCGCACCCTCGCCGGCGCCGGCATCACCGATGCCCGGGCGATGTACAATTTCCAGAAGCGCCACTCGCCGCTGCGGCGCACCATCACCCTCGACGAGGTCGGTGGCGCCGCGGTGTATCTGCTGTCGGATCTTGCGACCGGCGTCACCGGCGAGGTGCATTACGTCGATGCCGGCTATCACATCATCTCGACCCCCCGCCCCGAGGACCTCAAGGGCCTGGGCCTCGAGAACGGCGAGGATTGAGGCGGTAGGCAGTCGGAAAACACCGATCACTGCCTATTCCCGACTGCCGACTGCCTGTGCAAGCTCAAATCCCGGATCGTCGGCTTGCGCCCATTGAGCGGGTTGTCGGGATCCCACGGGATCTTCACCGTGTAGAACCGTGCCGCCAGCGCGTCATAGATCAGCACCCTTCCCGCCAGGCTGTCGCCGATCTCGAGCAGCTCCTTGATCACCTCGATCGCCTGGATCGATCCCATCACCCCGGTCAGCGCGCCGATCACCCCCGCCTCCTCGCAGGCCGGCAGGAGGCCGGGCGGCGGCGCTTCGGGGTTGAGGCAGCGATAGGACGGATAGGGCGTGCCGTCCGGCGCCTTGAGATGCGGCTTGAACGTCGCAATCTGCGCGTCGAACCGCGCCACCGCTGCCGATACCAATGTGCGCCCGGCCAGGAAGCAGGCATCGGACACGAGATAGCGCGTCGCGAAATTATCGCTGCCATCGGCCACGATGTCATAGGCCGCGATGAGGTCCAAGGCATTGTCGGCGGTGATGCGACACGGGTGCTCGACCACCGTCACCCCGGGATTGACCCTGGCGAGGCTCGCCGCCGCGCTCGCCGTCTTCAGAAGGCCGACGCTCGCCGTGTCATGCACGATCTGCCGCTGCAGATTGGACAGCGACACCCGGTCATCGTCGACGACCCCGAGCGTGCCGATCCCGGCGGCTGCGAGATACATGAGGAGCGGCGCCCCGAGCCCGCCGGCGCCGATCGTCAACACCCGCGCGTGGCGCAAGCGCGCCTGACCCGGTCCGCCGATCTCCCGGAGGACGATGTGGCGGGCATACCGCTCGAGCTCCTCGTCGTTCAGCGCCATGTCAGACCGTTCCCGAAGATCCGAAGCCGCCCGCGCCGCGGACCGACGGCGCGAGCTCCCGAACCTCCTCCAGCGCCGCCCGGACGCAAGCCTGGATCACCAGCTGGGCAATGCGCTCGCCACGACGGATCGCCACCGCCGCCTGGCCGTGATTGATCAGGATCACCGTGATCTCGCCGCGATAGTCGCTGTCGATCGTGCCAGGACTGTTGAGACAGGTCACGCCCTGGCGCAGCGCGAGCCCCGAACGCGGCCTGACCTGGCCTTCATAGCCATCGGGCAGCGCCAGCGCAATGCCCGTCGGCACCGCCGCCCGCTCGCCCGGAGCAAGCACCAGGACATCGCCCTCTCTGAGCGCCGCCCTGAGATCGAGGCCCGCCGCTCCCGCCGTCGCATAGGCCGGCGTCTCGAGATCGGCCGCATGCGGCAGGCGCATGAACGGCACCGTGAGCGGCGTCACGGCTTGTTTCCCAGCTTCGCCGCCAGCAGCGCCATCAGCCGCGCCGCCACTGCGCGCTTGGGCATGTCGGGCCAGCTGTCGACGCCTTGCGCCGTCACCACCTGGACGCGGTTCTCCTCGCCGCCCATGACGCCGCTCGCCGGGCTCACATCATTGGCGATGATCATGTCGCAGCCCTTGCGCGCGAGCTTGGCCTTGGCATTGGCGAGGACGTTTTCGGTCTCGGCGGCAAAGCCCACCACCAGGCGCGGGCGCCCGACCGTCATCGCTGCCACATGCTTGAGGATGTCGGGGTTCTCGACCAGCGCCAGATGCGGCGCCTCGCCGCCCGCCGTCTTCTTGATCTTCTCCGTCTGCGAATCCTCGACGCGCCAGTCGGCCACCGCGGCGGCGAACACCGCGATGTCGACCGGCAGTGCCGCCTCGACCGCCGCCAGCATCTCTTGCGCCGTCTCGACCTTGACCAGCTTGACGCCGTCCGGCGGCGCGAGCGTCACCGGCCCCGAGATCAGCACCGTCTCGGCCCCGAGCGCCGCCGCGGCCGCCGCCACCGCATAGCCCTGCTTGCCGGACGAGCGGTTGCCGATATAGCGCACCGGATCGATCGTCTCATAGGTCGGTCCGGCCGTGACCAGCACCCGCTTGCCGGCGAGCTTCTGGTCCTGAGTTCGCTCCGAAAAGAACGCCTCGATGGCGGACACGATGGCGGCCACCTCCGACATCCGCCCCGGCCCAAATTCGCCGCACGCCATCGGCCCCTCTTCCGGCCCGCAAATCAGCACGCCATCGCCCTTCAGCGTTGCCAGATTGCGTTGCGTCGCCGGGTGGTTCCACATGCGCACATTCATCGCCGGCACGATCAGCACCGGCTTGTCGGTGGCGATGAGCGCCGTCGTCGCCAGGTCGTTGGCCTGGCCGTTCGCCATTTTCGCCATGAGATCGGCGGTCGCCGGCGCGACGACCAGAAGATCGGCCGAGCGCGACAGCTCGATATGGCCCATCTCGGCTTCATCCGTCAGGCTGAACAGGTCGTCATAGACCCTGCTCCGCGACAGGCTCGCCAACGATAGCGGCGTCACGAACTGTGCCCCGGCCCGCGTCAAAATGACCTTGACCGCGACATCGCCCTCGGCGAGGCGCCGGATCAGCTCGAGGCTCTTATAGGCAGCGATGCCGCCGCCGATGATCAGGAGAATTCGTTTGCCCGTCAGCATGGCCGATTATCGCCAATTCACCGCAGCAGTGCGAGAGCCATGACGATGAGCGCCAACGCGACGATCCACAGCGCGATCCGCCCCGTCGCCGAATGCCGCGCCTGCGCTTTCGCGAGATCCTCGACGGTTGCATGATCGAGACGCAAGCCGCCGCCTTCCGCCATGTCGCTGAGCAGCCGCGCGGTGCGGCGGGCATCGGCCAGCGCCTCCGGCAGATCGGCAGCCAGCCGGCCGAGCGTCGCCGCTCCCGACGCCGCCTCGGCGAGCCGCCGCTCAGGCGCCAGCGCATCGTTCATCCATTCGCGCACCACCGGGGTCGCCACCATCCACATATTGAGCCTCGGATTGAACGACCGCGCCACGCCTTCGACCACCACCATGGTCTTTTGCAGCAGCAAAAGCTGCGGTTGGGTCTGCATCTCGAACTGCGCCGTCACCTCGAACAGCTGGGTCAGCAGCCGCGCCATCGAGATATCCTGGGCGGTGCGGTCGAGGATCGGCTCGCCGATTGCCCTGAGCGCCTGCGCGAACACTGCCGGGTCCTGGGTCTGCGGCACATAGCCGGCATCGAAATGCACCGCCGCGATGCGGGCATAATCGCGGGTGATGAAGCCCCACAGGATTTCCGCCAGGAACCGCCGGTCCTTCGGCGTGAGCCGGCCCATGATCCCGAAATCGACCGCCACCAGCTTGCCGTCGGGATCGATAAACAGATTGCCGGGATGCATGTCGGCGTGGAAAAAGCCGTCGCGCATGGCGTGACGCAGGAAGATTTCGATGAGCCGGTTGCCCAGGAGCTCGAGATCGATGCCGGCATCGATGAGCCCCGCCCGGTCCGACAACGGGATCCCGTCGATCCACGCGCTCGTCAGCACCCGCCGCGAAGTCCGCTGCCAGTCGATCTCGGGTACCCGGAAACCCTGGTCCTTGCCGCCATTGGCCGCCATCTCCGACATCGCCGCCGCCTCCATCCGGAGATCCATCTCCATCGCGACCGAGCGCTCGAGCGTCGCCACCGCCGCGACCGGCTTGAGCCTTCTCAGCGGCTTGTGCAGCCGCTCGGCCAGCCGCGCCGCGGTGAAGAAGGCGCGCAGATCCGCGGCGAAGCGCTGCTCGATGCCGGGGCGCAGGATCTTCACCGCCACCGGGCGCAGCCGCCCATCGGGATCGCGCACGCTCGCCCGGTGCACCTGGGCGATCGAGGCTGCCGCGACTGGCGGTCCGAAACTCTCGAACAGCACCTCGGCCGGCATGCCGAATTGCGAGGCGATTTCGGCCCGCGCCTCGTCCATGCCGAACGGCGCCATGCGGTCCTGGAGCGTCCTGAGATCGGTCGCCCGCGACTCGCCGATGAGATCGGGACGGGTCGCCAGGAATTGGCCAAGCTTGATATAGCTCGGGCCGAGCTCGCTCAGCGCCTCGGCGAGGCCGCCCTGCCCCGCCCGCACCGGCGCCCGTCCCATCCGCGCGAAGCCGAGGGCGAAGCGCAGCTGCGGCGGCAGCTCCGCCAGCTGCTCCGGCTCGATGAAACCGTCATGGCGCGCAATCACCCGGGCAGCGATGGCGAGGCGAAGAAGATCATGCGCGGTGGTCAGCATCGAGCGGCCTCCGCCGGCGTCACGTGCGCCAGCCGGAATGGATCGCCACCACCCCGGCGCTCAGGATGCGGAACCCCACCTGCGAGAAGCCCGCGTCCTCCATCTTGCGGGCAAAGCTCGGCGCATCGGGGAACCGCCGGATGCTCTCGACGAGATAGCGATACGGCTGGCCATCGCCGGTGACGATCTTGCCCAGCGCCGGGATCGTGGTGAGTGAATAGAGATCGTAAAGCGTTTCGATGCCCGGCACATCGACCCGCGAGAATTCAAGGCAGAGAAACCGCCCGCCGGGCCTGAGCACCCGCCTGGCCTCGCTGAGCGCCTGGCCGATGTCGGTCACGTTGCGGATGCCGAAGGCGATGGTCAGGGCATCGAATGTGCCGCTCCGGAACGCCAGGGCCTCGGCATTGGTCACCGCGAAGCGGCAGCGCTGCGCCAGCCGCTCTCGGGCGATCCGCCGCCGCCCCTCGGCCAGCATGGCCGGCGAAATGTCGGCGATCGTGACCCTGATTCCAGGCCCGCCGGCCTTGACGATGCGCCCGGCGATGTCGCCGGTGCCGCCGGCGAGATCGAGCACTTCGAAGCCCCGGCCGCTGCGCGGCGGATTGAGCATGGCGACGAGATCGTCCTTCCACAGCCGGTGGAGGCCGAACGACATGAGGTCGTTCATCTGGTCATATTTCGCGGCCACCTTGGCAAACACTTCGTTCACCATGGTTTGTTTCTCGGAAGCCTCGACATCGGCATCGCCGAAGGGCGCCATGCGCCGATTTGACGGACGGTCGGCCATCGGCGCGGACCATAGACGAGCGCGGTTAACATTCCAATCTGTCGAGAAAACACTGGATGGCGCGACAAAGCCCTGCCATGACGTCGCCATGCCGGAGCTGCCCGAGGTCGAAACCGTCCGGCGGGGCCTTGAAACCGCTCTGCTCGGACGCCGGATCGAGAAGGTCGAGCTGAACCGGGGGGATTTGCGCGTCCCCTTCCCGGACGGCTTTGCCCGTCGGCTGGCCGGCCGGCGCATCGAGACCGTCGGGCGGCGGGCGAAATATCTGCTGGTCGGGCTCGATGGCGGCGAGAGCCTGCTCATGCATCTCGGCATGAGCGGCCGCTTCACCATCCACCCGCCGGGCGGCCGTCCCCTGCCCCTGGGCGAGCCCGACGAGGAAGCCGGCGAGAGTTCGAACGCCACCGGGCCGTCGGGCCACGATCACGTCACCTTCCTGCTCGATGACGGCACCCGCATCGTCTATACCGATCCCCGCCGCTTCGGACTCATGGACCTGATCGACACCGCGACTGCATCGCACCATAAGCTCCTCGGCAGCCTCGGCCCCGAGCCACTTGGCAACGACTTCAATGCCGAGCACCTGCGAACCGGTCTTGACGGTCGCGAGACCCCGCTCAAATCGGCACTGCTGGATCAGCGCGTGGTCGCCGGTCTCGGCAATATCTATGCCTGCGAGGCGCTGCACCGGGCCGCCCTGTCGCCCAAGCGTATTGCGGCGACGCTCACCCGCGGCCGCAACAGCGTCGAGCGCCTCGAGGCGCTGGTGCGAGCGGTCCGCAGCGTGCTGAACGATGCGATCGCCGCCGGCGGCTCGACCTTGCGCAACTACGCCTCGGCGCAAGGGCGGCCCGGCGCCTTCCAGCATCGCTTCGACGTCTATGACCGGGAGGGTGAGCCTTGCCCGCGGCCCGGCTGCCGCGGCACCGTCAGGCGGATCGTCCAGGCGGGGCGGTCGACTTTCTATTGTGGCGTTTGCCAGCGATGACTACGGAGGATTGGCATGGGTTACGAAACGATCATTGTCGACAACCGCGATGCGGTGGGAGTGGTGACGCTCAACCGGCCGGCGGTTCTGAACGCCCTCAGCACGCGGGTGATCGCCGAGCTTGCCGGCGCTCTTCAGGCCTTCGATGCCGACCCGGCGATCGGCGCCATGGTGGTGACCGGCAATGACAAGGCCTTTGCCGCCGGCGCCGACATCAAGGAGATGCAGGACAAGTCCTACCCTTCGACCTATGTGAATGACTTCCTGACCGACTGGGAGCGGATCGCCAATCTGCGGAAGCCGGTGATCGCCGCGGTCGCCGGCTACGCGCTTGGCGGCGGCTGCGAGCTGGCGATGATCTGCGATCTGGTCATCGCCGCCGACACCGCCCGCTTCGGCCAGCCCGAAATCCAGCTCGGCGTCATGCCCGGTGCCGGCGGCACGCAGCGGCTGACCCGTGCCGTCGGCAAGGCCAAGGCGATGGATCTGGTGCTGACCGGCCGGATGATGGACGCCGCCGAGGCCGAGCGTTCGGGCCTCGTGTCGCGGGTGGTGCCGGCCGCCGAGCTGATGACCGAGGCGCTCGCCGTGGCGACCCGGATTGCCGGCTTCTCCCGCCCGGCGGTGATGATGGCCAAGGAGGCGGTGAACCGCTCCTTCGAAGGCTCGCTTGCCGAGGGGACCCGCTTCGAGCGCCGGCTGTTCCAGTCGATGTTCGCCACCGCCGATCAGAAGGAGGGGATGGCTGCCTTCGTCGACAAGCGTCCCGCCCGCTTCACCCATGGTTGAATCGGCCGCCGGTTGACGCTCTCGGGGCGCTCGGATATAAGCCCGCCACCCCACAAGGAAAGTTGAGGATATGGCGAATACGAGATCGGCGAAGAAGGCCGCTCGCCAGGCGGTGCGGCGAACCGAGGTCAACAAGGCCCGCCGGAGCCGCGTGCGGAGCTACGTCCGCAATGTCGAGGAGGCGATTGCCAAGGGCGATCGGGCGGCTGCCAGCGCCGCCCTCAAAGAGGCGCAGCCCGAATTGATGCGCGGCGCACGGAAGAAGGTGATTCACAAGAACGCTGCCGCGCGCAAGGTTTCGCGGCTCAGCAAACGTGTCAAATCCATGTCCGGTTGACGACGACCCACCGGATAGCCACAGCTTCCCAAAGCCCGCTCCTCGCCCGAGGGGCGGGCTTGTTCTTGCCCAGATGCTGTTGGAGCAAAAAACTGGCAGAAAATTTCTCCGAGTTTCAGGGGGTTGGCGAGGACCTGTCAAAAGCCTGACGGTCCCACCGACCGGGCGCCGACAAGGCTTTTCCATCACTCTTCCATAGTCGTCTAATGGTTGCGCCGGCCGTCACATTCGCCTCGATGGAATCGTGTTGGTGCTTCAACGGGTTGGCTGCGCCACCTCCGACCGCTGGGGTTTTTCTGCAACGGAAGAAAGCTCAGTATACGGAGGAACTGCGGCGAGACTGTTGTGCCCCGGAAAGCGCCTGTGTAAGGTCTTTGGGCATCGACCGGAGAGGCGATGCCATAACGACAAGCAGCATCAAGACGGCAACAAGATGACTGCATGGGTAACGGGGCGTTTGGCGTACAGCGTGGGTCAGTGTAGCAGGCGGATCGGGGCTTCCTTGGACATCCGCTCAAGCGACCGCGCAATCAACAAATAGCATCGAAAAGCCGGGCGCGTTTTCCTGGTTGGTTCGGCGTAACTCGTTGCACTGCGCTCGTGCGCGGTGAGGGGCAAGCCTTGTCCTTCACCCGAGCCGAGGCAGGGTGACGCGTCTCCTGCGGGGCACGGGGAGGGGGCGAAGTACGCTTGGAGGCAGTCGCGCTCCAAGGGTCGTGCAGGGGTGTCTGTGAGCTTGAGTCGGGCAGTCCGGCGCCTTGCCGGTCGCACACCGGAAACTCGGAGCTCTTATGGGACGGGAGACAACAAAAATGGATGGCGTATATTTCCAGAACGAGGCGGTGCAGCGGGATGGTTCGGCCGCAGCGGCGGCGGTCCGAACCGCTCCGACCGATTTCACCGCACAGTGGGAGCGCATTGCCCAGCGGCTGCGCTCGAGCCTTGGCGAGGATCTCTATTCGAGCTGGTTTGCCCGCATGGACATCGAGCAGTTCCAGGATGGAAGGCTCGTGGTGTCTCTGCCGACGCGTTTCCTGCGCAATTGGATCGTCACTCATTACTCCGACACGCTCGCCCATGCCTGCGAGGCCGAGCTCGGCACCATCACCGCGCTCTGCGTTCAGGTCCGCACCCGCGGCCTGCCGGTCCGCGCCCTGCCGCAGGAGCGGCCGCAGGCGGCTTTCGGCAATGCCGGCCGCAGCTTCGGCCGCGACAGCGCTGCGCGCCATGACAGCGCCGATCAGGGCTTTGGCGCCTACCGCGATCGCACCGACCGCAACAGCGACAGGACCGGCGACCGCG
This sequence comes from Pseudomonadota bacterium, assembly GCA_046726135.1. Classification (GTDB taxonomy): domain Bacteria; phylum Pseudomonadota; class Alphaproteobacteria; order Rhizobiales; family Aestuariivirgaceae; genus DATAFF01. The sequence continues at coordinate 10,981 of JBKOZY010000166.1, forward strand.
GTTCGCCGCTCGATCATTCGCTGACTTTCGAGACCTTTGTGGTTGGCCGCTCCAACGCGCTCGCCCATGCCGCCGCCATGCGGATCGCCGAAGCACCCGGCGGCCAGCCGCTCAACTTCAATCCGCTGTTCATTCACTCCGCCGCCGGGCTCGGCAAGACTCATCTGCTCAATGCCGTGTCGTGGCGCGTGCGCCAGCGCGCTCCCGGCCGCAATGTGGTGTTCATCACCGCCGAGCGCTTCATGTATCACTTCCTTGCCGCCCTCAAGGCGCGCGACGTGCTGAGCTTCAAGGACTATTTCCAGAGCGTCGATGTGCTGATCATCGATGACCTGCAGTTCCTGCAAGGCAAGTCGATGCAGCAGGAGTTCTATCACACCTTCAACTCGCTGGTTGACTCCAAGCGCCAGGTGATCGTCGCCGCCGATGTGCCGCCCGCCCAGCTCGAGAGCATCGACCAGCGCATGCGCTCGCGCCTTGCCGGTGGACTGGTCGTCGACATCGAGGGACCGGAGCTCGAGCTGCGTCGCGACATCCTCAAGGCGCGCCTCACCGATGCCCGCCGCAAGGACACCTCGCTCCAGCTCGGCGACGACGTCGTCGAGTTCATCGCCAGCCGCATTACCGGCGGCGGGCGCGAGCTCGAAGGTGCGCTGAACCGGGTCATCGCCCGCCATGAGCTGACCCGTTCACCCGTCACCATCGAGCTGGCCGCGCTGGCGCTGCGCGATCTCGCTCAAACCGCTGAGCCCGCCCGCGTCCGCATTGACGACATCCTCAAGGTGGTGGGACGCCACTACAACGTCGCCCGTGCCGATCTCCTGTCGCCGCGCCGCGCCCAGTCGATCGTCAGGCCCCGCCAGGTCGGCATGTATCTCGCCAAGAAGCTGACCTCGCGCTCGCTGCCGGAAATCGGCCGGCGCTTCGGCGGCCGGGACCATTCCACCGTCCTTCATGCGGTGCGCAAGATCGAGGAGCTGATGCAGTCCGACGACCGGCTCGCCCGCGAGGTCGCGCTGCTCATGCGCCTGATCGAGCATCAATAAGCGTAAGGACGCGGCGTCACGACTGTCCCGACGTCATCCAGCATTCACGGTTCCTCCCTGACTTGCCCCGGAAGTCCTTGCTTCCGGGGTCTTTCCGCGCCAATCTTGCGTTGCAGGCACCGAGGGTGAGGATGCGAATAGTCGTCGAGCGTTCCCAGTTTTTGAAGTCGCTCAACCACGTCCAGTCGGTGGTCGAGCGCCGCAACACAATTCCCATTCTGTCCAACATCTTGCTGCAGGCGAAAGGCGGCAAGATCAGGCTGACGGCCACCGATCTCGACGTCGAGGTCGTGGAATCCCTCGGCGGCGACATTGCCCGCGAAGGCGCCACCACCGTGCCGGCGCACATGCTGCACGACATCGTCCGCAAGCTTCCCGACGGGACCCAGATCGAGATCGTCCAGGGCCCGCACGACACGCGCCTGTCGCTCCATTCCGGCCGGTCTCGCTTCACCCTGCAATCGCTGCCGGCCGAGGATTTCCCCGACATGACGGCGGGCGATCTGTCGCACCGGTTCTCGATCGGTGCCAGCGATCTCAAGGGCCTCATCGAGAAGACCAAATTCACCATCTCCACCGAGGAGACCCGCTACTACCTCAATGGTATCTATCTGCACGAGGTCGCGAGCCCCGGCGGCGAGCGCCTGCGCGCGGTTGCGACCGACGGCCACCGGCTGGCCCAGGCCGAGATCCCGCGGCCCGACGGGGCTGCCGGCATGCCTGGCGTCATCGTTCCCCGCAAGACGGTGCTCGAGCTTTCCAAGCTCATCGAGGATCTCGCCGGCGAGGTCGAGATTGCCCTGTCGAGCGCCAAGATCCAGTTCCGTTTCGACAGCCTGGTGCTCACCTCGAAGCTGATCGACGGCACCTTCCCGGATTATGAGCGGGTGATCCCCCGCCACAATGACAAGGTACTTGCGGTCGACACCAAGCTCTTTGCCGAGGCGGTGGACCGCGTCTCGACCATTTCCAGCGAAAAGGGCCGCGCCGTGAAGCTCAACATCGCGACCGGCCGCCTGATCCTGTCGGTCAACAATCCCGAATCGGGGTCGGCCGAGGAGGAGATCGTCGCCGACTATCAGGCCGACCCGCTCGATATCGGCTTCAACTCGCGCTACCTCCTCGACATTGCCGGCCAGTTCAAGGGCGAATCGGCCAGTTTCCGCCTGGCGGATGCCGGCTCGCCGACCATCATCAGCGACCTCGAGGACGACCGCGCCCTCTATGTTCTGATGCCGATGCGGGTGTGAGCCACGCCCGTCACCACCGATGTTGCGGGGTGCTGTCGCAACACCCCCAAAAGGCGCCTATTTTGCTTGCCCGACAGCGGTTTGAGGGCCATATCTCGTGGTGTGACAGCGATCTCCGGCTATCGTTTTGAAGCCTCTGGCGGCAGCACTCGGGCCGATGGTGCGCGGCCTGCCGTTCGGCTTGGCCGCTTGACCCTGACGGACTTCCGGAACTATGCCGCGCTCCGGCTCGACACCGATGGCACGCCGGTGGTTTTGACCGGCCCGAACGGTGCGGGCAAGACCAATCTGCTCGAGGCCGTCTCGCTGCTCGCGCCCGGCCGCGGCTTGCGCGGCGTGCCATTCGACGAGCTGATCCGCCGCGGCGCCGCCGGCTTTGCCGTCGCGGCCGATATTGACGGTCCGGAGGGTCGCATCGCCGCCGGCACCGCCTTCCACGGCGAGCCGGGGGCAGACCAGGCGGCGGGCCAGCGCCAGGTCAAGCTCGCCGGCCGCCTCTGCAGGGGCTCTGGCGCCCTCGCCCAGCACGCCAGGATCCTCTGGCTGACGCCGTCAATGGACCAGCTGTTCTCCGGTCCTCCCGGCGATCGACGGCGCTTTCTCGACGGGCTCGTCGCCGCTTTCGACCCGGCCCATTCGGTGCGGGTCGGCCAGTTCGAGCGCGCCATGCGCGAGCGCAACCGCCTGCTCGCCGAACTGCCGCTCGACGCTCGCTGGCTCGCCGCGGTGGAGACCCAGATGGCGGAATCGGCGGTGGCAGTGGCCGCCACCCGGGTCAGCGCCCTCGACGCCCTCACCGCCTATGTCGGGCAGACTCTGACGGCGCGGTTCGGCGGGGCGTTTCCCTGGGTCAAGGTCGCCGTTCAGGGCCGCATCGAGGACGACGTCCGGAGCGGCCCGGCGGTTCAGGCCGAGGATGCCTATCGGCAGGCCCTGCACGATGGCCGTCGCCTCGATCAGGCGGCCGGCAGGACCCTCGCCGGTCCCCATCGCAGCGAATTCCTGGTGACCCATGGGCCGAAGAACGTCGCTGCCGAGAGCTGCTCGACCGGCGAGCAGAAGGCGCTGCTGATCGGCATGATCCTCGCCCATGCCCGGGCGGTGCGCGACAATTTCCAGGGCTTTGCGCCGCTGCTCCTGCTCGACGAGGTCGCTGCCCATCTCGACGCCGAGCGTCGGGCCGGGCTCTTCGCCGAGCTTCGCGAGCTTGGTGCCCAGGCCTTCATGACCGGCACCGACGAGCTGCTGTTTGCCGCCGCCCGCGCCGACGCCGCGTTCCTGCGCATCGAGGCAGGCCAGCTGTCCCCTTCGACAAACTGCCAATGAGTTGCCCGTGACCGACCGAATGACAGATAGCGAATCGTCCCCCGTGAGCCCGGCCGCCGGCTATGGCGCCGACGCCATCAAGGTCTTGAAGGGCCTCGATGCCGTGCGCAAGCGCCCGGGCATGTATATCGGCGACACCGATGACGGCTCGGGGCTTCACCACATGGTGTATGAGGTCGTCGATAACGCCATCGACGAAGCGCTCGCCGGCCATGCCGACCGCGTCACCGTCACCCTCAATGCCGATGGCTCCTGCACCGTCTGCGACAATGGCCGTGGCATCCCGACCGACATCCATCCGAGCGAGGGCGTTTCCGCCGCCGAGGTCATCATGACCCAGCTGCATGCCGGCGGCAAATTCGACCAGAACTCCTACAAGGTCTCGGGCGGGTTGCACGGCGTCGGCGTCTCGGTGGTCAATGCCCTGTCGTCGGTCCTGAAGCTCAGGATCTTCCGCGATGGCAAGGAGCACGCGATGAGCTTCACCAATGGCGACCCGGATGCGCCGCTGCGGGTCGTCGGGAATGCCGGTGGGCGCACCGGCACCGAGGTCACCTTCCTGCCCTCGCCCCAGACCTTCAGCAAGACCGAGTTCGACTATCCGACGCTCGAGCACCGCCTGCGCGAGCTCGCCTATCTCAATTCCGGTGTCTCGATCACTCTCACCGATCTGCGCGGTGTCGAGCCGCGTGAGCAGACCATGCATTATGTCGGCGGCGTCGAGGCTTTCGTCGTCTGGCTCGACCGCGCCAAGAACCGGCTGATCTCCGATCCGGTCACCATCCGCAGCGATCGTGAGGACATCGCCGTCGAATGCGCCCTGTGGTGGAACGACAGCTATCACGAGACGGTGCTGTGCTTCACCAACAACATTCCCCAGCGCGATGGCGGCACCCATCTCGCCGGCTTCCGCGCCGCCCTGACCCGCGTCGTCAACGCCTATGCCAATGAGAGCGGGCTTGCCCGCAAGGAGAAGGTGGCGCTGACCGGCGACGATGCCAGGGAAGGCCTGACCGCGGTGCTGTCGGTCAAGGTGCCGGACCCCAAATTCTCCTCGCAGACCAAGGACAAGCTGGTCTCCTCCGAGGTCCGCCCGGCGGTCGAGGGCATCATCAGCGAAGGCCTTGGCACCTGGTTCGAGGAGCATCCTGCCGAGGCCCGTTCCATCGTCAGCAAGGTGATCGAGGCAGCCGCCGCCCGCGAGGCGGCGCGCAAGGCCCGCGAGCTGACCCGCCGCAAGGGCGCGCTCGACGTCGCCTCGCTTCCCGGCAAGCTCGCCGACTGCCAGGAGCGCGACCCCGCCAAGGCCGAGCTTTTCATCGTCGAGGGCGATTCGGCCGGCGGCTCCGCCAAGCAGGCGCGCAACCGCGAGAACCAGGCGGTGCTGCCGCTGCGCGGCAAGATTCTCAATGTCGAACGCGCCCGCTTCGACAAGATGCTGTCATCCTCCGAGATCGGCACTTTGATTACCGCGCTCGGCACCGGCATCGGCCGCGATGATTTCGACCTTGGCAAGCTGCGCTACCACAAGGTCGTGATCATGACTGACGCCGATGTCGACGGTGCCCATATCCGGACCCTGCTGCTGACCTTCTTCTATCGCCAGATGCCGGAGATCATCACCGAGGGCCACCTCTTCATCGCCCAGCCGCCGCTCTACAAGGTCAAGCGCGGACAGTCTGAGCGCTACCTCAAGGACGAGGCGGCGCTGGAGGAATTCCTGATCGGCGAGGGCATGGATGGCGCCGTGCTGGACCTGCATGACGGTAGCCA
>JBKOZY010000167.1:0-2747 GCA_046726135.1 Pseudomonadota bacterium
GAAGGCATCTTCTTCGGTCTGCCAATCGAAGCCCTTGAACTGGTCGGCCACATCGTTCTTGCCCAGCTCGCGGAACACCCGCTCCAGATGGTTGGCGATCCGGGCGGCGATGAGACAATCGGGCATGGCTTGACCGGGTGGGTCCATGTACCGCTCGGTGAGCCGCATCCGCCTCTCGCCATTCATCGAGGTCAAGTTCATCTCGCCCGAGGTCGCCGCCGGCAGCCAGACATGGCAGGCCTGGCCGATCCTGGTCGGAATGATGTCGACATCGACGGCAAACAGGCCGCCATTCTTGATGGCGCCCATGATGGCACCGACGGTCGCGCTGCGGTCACCGTAAGGAACGCTCGACATGGCGTTCTTGACCAGGTCGGTGCGCTCCTTAAACCGTCGCTTGAACTCGAGCGCGTTCAGCGTGGTCTTGTAGTGATCGCAGCCCCAAATGTGATGAACACCGCCTTTTCCCTCGATCAGGAGCTTGTCCACATAGGCGGCAGGTTTCCCGACATGAGCATCCGAGGGCCTTGAATAACCTTCTTGGTGTCCTCCCATGCGCACACAGCCTCCGCCCGGGCGGCCGATATTGCCGGTCGCCAACGCCACATTCACCAGCGCGCCGTTGGTGCGGTAATTGTCGTTGCCCCAGATCAGCCCTTTCTCGTAGCAGAACATGGTGCGCCGACGTTTGCCGCCCTCCTTCGGCATGGCGATCCACTCGGCGGCCTTGACGATCTCCTCCGGCCTAAGGCCGGTGATCTTGGCGGCTTCCTCGACCGAGGTCTTGTTGGCCGCCAACACCTTGTCGAAATTCGTGGTCGAACCTGCGATGAACTCCTTATCGACCCAGCCCTTGTCGGCGATATGGGTCAGGAGAGCATTGAACAAGGCGAGGTCGGTTCCCGATTCGATGGCGAGATGGAGCACGTTCTCCTTGCCGGCTTCGATCTCGCAGGCATTGACCGTGACAGTACGGCGCGGATCGACGAGCACGACCCGAGCGAGATCATGCGGTTCGTCGGGAAGTTCACTCTTCTTCTTGTCGATCGAGGTCCCGCGCAGGTTCGCAATCCAATGGTTCAGGAAATAGTTGGTCTGGGTCTCCAGAGCGTTGGTGCCGACGGCGAAGATGGTGTCAGCAAGCTCCGCATCTTCATAGCAGTTGTTCAGCTCGCCGACGCCCATATCGCGGGTCGCGTGAACCTCCGAATTGTAGGCGGGACGATTATGGATGCGAATGTTCTTCACCTTCATGGCACCGAAATAGAGCTTGCCGGTGCCCCAGGTGTTCTCGTAGCCGCCGCCGGCTCCCCCGTGATCGAAGGCCGACACGAAGACACCGTCCTCGCCCTGCTCGTTGATCACCGCGGCCGTGACCCGGGCGACGAGGTCCAGAGCGTCGTCCCAGCTCGTTGGCTGCATCTGGCCGTATCGCCAGACCATGGGTTCGGTGAGTCGCTGCAGCTCCGTGTTTCGCTGACGGCTGTAGCTCATCTCGGCCATCCGGGCGCCACGGATCGAGCCAAGGCCGGAGTTCACCAGGCAATTCTTGTCGGGCTTGATCACGATGTGAACGTCGCGGCCGTTCTGCTTCACGATGTTGTACATCGCAGGCGCATACCAAGCTTCTGTCTCGGCATCTTGCTGTTTTGAGAGATCAGCATTGAACACGTTCTCGGACGGCGCCGTCCCACCTTGCTTGTTCACGTCCCAGCTATAGGCGTGATAGCCGCAGCCAACGATGCAGTAGTGACAGACCACATTGTGCTTCTTGGCATCGGCCGGGATGATCGGCAGACGATCGATTTGACGCTTGTATGCCATTGTCCGATCCTCCTCAGAGCACGTTGCTCAGCCGGCCATAGAGCAGCTCATCCAGCCCTTCCGCGTAGATGTCTCCCTTGTCGTCCACCCACAGCATGTATTGGGGAAGGTTCTGCGTGGCGTGCCCCCAGATCTGCTGACCCCCAGCTTCGGCATCGAAGCGGGCATAGTGGCCAGGGCAGCTGAACGACCGATCAGCAGCGCTGTAATTTAGGGGAAAGCCCTTATGTGGGCAGATCGTCGTGAAGCCGACAATGTCGCCGTCAGGGCCGACGCCGCCGGGAACCGGCTTGCCGAGCTTGAGCAGAACGCCGGGGGCGTCCCCATCCGGATAATGGACTTCCATCGCCTTGTCGGGGCTGAGTTGCGCGACATTTCCGAGCTTGTTCGATGGATACTCTACCCTCGCTGACGCTGGCGCCGCCTTGGCCTTCTGTGCCATCAAAGCGGCGGCAGGCGCAGCCGCGGCTGCCGCTGCTGCCCCGGTAAGAAATTGACGGCGAGCGACATTGACCATTGCACGACAGCGCTGCATGGACGTCTTCCTCCCTTTGCCCGCGGGCAGATTTCCCGGGGCAATTCTTATTATTTCTGGATTTCTCGAAATGAACGATAGTGGATATTTCAGCCGATGTCACGTAAGTGTTGAGGAAAGGTCGGGTGCTAGCGAGGTAGCGTCTTGGCAATCAAACCCTTGGCCGTCGTGGGCCATGTCAATCCCGCATTGTCATCCGCAGGGATGTCGGCGCCCCATGCCCTGTCCGCGCTGGCGGCATTGGGCCAGCCAACCCGGCTGGCGATTTTCAAGCTCCTCATGGCGCGCGAGCCAAATGGACTCGCCGCCGGGGCCATTGCGGACGCAGTTGGCTGCCAGCAAAACACCTTATCAACCCCTATTGGCATCCTAGCGCGCGCCGGTCTGG
>JBKOZY010000168.1:0-2554 GCA_046726135.1 Pseudomonadota bacterium
ACCGGAAAATTCGCTTTGAGCGACTCCGTCAGGGATATGAACGTGTTGTTGCGATAGATGGCGAAGCGGCTGACAGGGTCTGCATCACCGGCTCGCAGCCTTGATCCCAGACGCGACGAGGTTTGGCCGAGAATGCTGGCGGTCATAACCCTTTGCATGGTTTCAAGCGGCAGCATGGAAGACCTGCGCATTGGCGAGGAGATCGGCGCGCATGGCCTCGCCGAGTAGGACATCGAGCGTCGGAATTCCCGAATCCCATTCGACGAGGGTCGGGCGGCGGCCAAATCGCTTGATGGCATCGCCGTAGAGCGTCCAGACGTCGGGCGCGACACGTGATCCGTGGTCGTCGATCAGCACCGGACCGTCGGGAGTGTCGTTGCGGGAATGGCCTGCCACATGGATCTCTCCGACGGCAGCACCGGGAAGGCTGGCTATCCACGCGCCAGCGTCAAAGCCGATATTGTGGGCCGATACGTAGACATTGTTGACATCGAGCAACAGTCCGCAGCCGGTACGTCTGACAAGCTCGGCGAGGAACTCCGCCTCATTCATTGTCGATTGAGCGAAGTCGACATAAGTTGAAAGATTCTCGATCAAAACCTGACGTTTCAACGTCGACTGCGTCCGATCGATGTTGCGGGCGAGGATCGCGAGCGCCTCTTCATCACGAGGGAAAGGGAGCAGATCATTGAGGTAGACACCGTCGCCAATGCACCAGGCGAGATGCTCGGACACAAGCTTCGGTTGGAAGCGGTCGCAAACCGACTTGAGGCGGAGGAGATGACCGGGATCGATGCCACCTGCCGACCCAAGCGATAGGCCCACACCGTGAACCGACAGTTCGAAATGACCACGGATCTTCTCGAGCGCCTGCGCTGCAGGACCGCCATTCATATAGTTCTCGGCGTGGATCTCGAGCCAGCCGGCCGCCGGGCGCTTCTCCAGGATCTCCCCAACATGCGGGTGCCGAAGTCCAATGCCCGCAACAGCGGGAATCGACGAAGCAGATAGATTGACCATGGTGAGAGCTCCGGTGACCGGCTGATTGGATTGCGGCTGATCAGCTGCTCTTCGGCTGGTTGCTGCCGCCGACGAGCTTGGCGCAGGTTCCGGCGGGCACGTAGATCCAGGAATCACCCTGAGCATCGGCCGTCGAAGTGCCGGCGCACGAATGCGTCGCCGTCTGACAGTCGTTGAGCCCCGCCTTGACCACACCGTAGCACTTCTCGAAGGAATAGGACGGCTGCTCGGCTGGTCCAGCCATTCCAGCGGTCGCGTTCAGCGCGGCGACAGCCGCCGCGACCGCTGATGCGACAAGAGTTTTATTGTTCATTGGGGGTCTCCTTTCGGTTTTTGAGCTCGGACTCCCTGCTGCTGGGTTCGTCCTCGATGGGATTGTCGGACAGCCGGTCCTTGTTGAATAATTCTCTCTCTGGATGGTTTTGATAGCCGGCGCCTATACTGGGCAAACCGCAGTCCGCGCCAGGGGAGAGGGTGGTGCGGAGCACCGGGTGCAGTATGCAAATAGGACGCAGGCAGTAGGCAGCAGGGAGGTGCACCACTTGCTGCTTAATGCCTATCTGCCTACTGACTTAATTCTGCCCCCTCGCATCTGCCCCTCCGGGGCACCTTCTTCCCGTCAGCACGGGGAGAAGGGAGTAAGGAGCCCGGCTGACCTCAGGTTTCGATAGATGAGGCCTATGCCGCGGGCTATATTTCGCGCCGCAGCAGTGTCTTAGTCAGGAGCCGACTGCGGCATGGAAATGCATCAAATCCGCTATTTTCTGACGGTGGCCAAGACCTTGAATTTCACCCAGGCCGCCGAGATTTGTCATGTCGCGCAACCGTCGCTGAGCCAGGCGATCAAGAAGCTCGAAGAGGAGCTTGGTGGACCACTGTTTCGCCGTGAACGTGCCAATACCCACCTCACCGATCTTGGTCACAAGGTCGTGCCGCTGCTCTCCCGTTGCTACGAAAGTGCCCTCGCCGCGCGCGATCTCGCGGGGGCGATCAAAAAGGGCATCCAGGCGCCGCTCCGCCTGGCACTCTCCAACAGCGTCAGTCTGGAACTGTTCATTCCGCCGCTCAGCGAGCTCGTGCGGGCCTTTCCGGGACTTGAGCTGAAATTCTTGCGCGGCAACGCCTCCGAAATCGTCCGTGTGCTCAAGGCGGGAGATATCGAAATTGCCATTGCCGGACCGCTTGGCGATAGCTGGGAGCGCTTCGACAGCTGGCCCTTGTACAAGGAAGAATTTCGGCTCGTGGTCAGCCACCAGCATTCTCTCGCCCGCCCCGGCTCATTGTCGATCGGCGATCTCGCGGGCCATCGGCTAATCGCGCGCGGCCATTGCGAGAATGGCGCCGAGATCGCCAAGAAGCTGACTGACAATGCCGTCGCGACGCATTCAGCAGGCGATGTCGCCTCCGATCAGGACATGATCGCGCTGATCAATGCCAATCTTGCCGTCGGCATTCTGCCGCAGACGGCTCGCGTCGGTAACGGGCTCGAAAAAGTCGTGCTGAGCGATTTGGCAATCACCCGGACAGTTACGCT